>NZ_JBHTJA010000043.1:0-57964 GCF_042675525.1 Actinomadura sediminis | reverse complement strand
CGCCGCCGAGGCCCCGGCCGCCCCCGAGGCGCCGAAGGTCCGGCTCGCCGCGCACGACCCCGAACCGGCCCCCGCCCCCGCTCCGGCACCGGTCCCGGAGCCGGAGCCCGCGCCGGTGCCGGAGGCCGCCCCGGAGCCCGCGCTCGTCAGCGCCGCCGCGGCACGCAGCGAGATGAACGGGCACGGCACGGTCACCACGGTCGAGGAGCCCGCCGCCTCCACGCTCGACGCCGAGACCCTGCGGGCGCTCGCCCGCGAGATCCTCGAGCGCACCAACGGGGACACCGCCGCGGCGATCGCCGAGATCCGCGCCCAGGGCCACGTCTTCGACGAGACCGAGGTCGTGTGGGTCCGCGAGAAGATCTGGTTCCCCTACGCCGTGTACCGGCTGCTGGCCAAGCACGACGGCGACGGAACGCTCGTCGCCCGGGAGCTGATCGACCAGGGCGTCGAGTACGACCCGGTGAAGCTGGACGAACTCGTCCGCTCCTGGCAATAGCCGCACGCGACGCCGCCCGCGACGCCGCCCGCATGGAAAACCCGTCGCGGGCGGCGTTCCGCGCTCGTACGGTGACGCGCATGGCCAAGCGAATCGCGGTGCTCACGGGCGCGGGCGTCTCCACCGACTCGGGCATCCCCGACTACCGGGGCCCCTCCGGGCTGTGGACCCGCGATCCCGAGCTCGCGGCCCTGTTCACGCGCAAGAACTTCCTCAACGACGCCGACGTCCGGCGCCGCTTCTGGCGGGCACTCGACCTGCACCGCGACGTGCGCCCGAACGCCGCGCACCGGGCCCTCGCCGGGCTCGAGCGGACCGCGGCCGTCCGCGTCCTGACGCAGAACGTCGACGGCCTGCACCAGAAGGCGGGGTCGACGCCCCGCAAGGTCCTCGAACTCCACGGCGATCTCGCGACCACCGAGTGCATGCGGTGCCACGCCCGGACCCCGACCGCCGAGGTGCTGGCGCGCGGCGAGGACGACCCGGCGTGCACGGGCTGCGGCGGCGTCCTGCAGCCGTCGATCGTCCTGTTCGGCCAGTTCCTGAACGCGGACGTGCTCGCGCACGCGGCGAACATCGCGCGGGTGTCGGAGGTGTTCGTGGCCGTCGGCTCCTCCCTCGGCGTCGAACCGGCCGCGGGGCTGTGCGCCGTCGCCGTCGAGTCCGGCGCGACGCTGATCATCGTGAACCGCGACCCGACGCCCTACGACGACCTGGCGTCCACGATCGTCCGCGAGCCGATCGGCGAGGCGCTGCCCGCGCTCTGCGCCGAGCTCGCGGGATGAGCGGCCGCGTGCTGCTGCTGCCGCCCGCGGCGACGGCCACCGCCGCGCGCTTGGGCGAGGCGGCCGCGGCGCGCGGGCTGCGGGCGCGGACGCTGCACCGGCGGCCCGTCCCGTCCGAACTGCGGGGACGCGCGCACGTGTACGGCGGCGAGGCGTTCGCGTCCGAGGTCGCGTCGGCCCTGGACATCGCGCTGCTGGCGCCGCCCCCCGGCTGGCTGCCCGCCCTGCCCGCGGAGTTCACGGGACGCCGCGTCCGCCTCGGTTCACCGGACGAGGCCCGCCGGCTGGACGCGCCGACGTTCGTCAAACCGGCGTCCGGCAAGGCGTTCGCGCCCGCCGTGTACTGGCCGGGCCGCCCGCCGGACGGGCTGCCCGCCGCGGCTCCCGTGCTGCTCTCGGACCCGGTGACGTTCGCGGGCGAGTACCGCCTGCACGTCCTGGACGGCGCGGTGCGCGCCGCGTCCCGCTACGCGGTGCACGGCGTGCTCGACGCCGCGCCCCTCGACGTCCTGCCGGAGCGCGCGGCGGTCGAGGCGTTCGCCGCGGACCTGCTGGCCCACGCCTCCCCGGACCTGCCCGGCGCGGTCGTCGTCGACGTCGGGCTGATCACGGCGCCGGGCCCGCCCCGGTACGCGGTCGTCGAGGCGAACGAGGCGTGGTTCAGCAACTGCTACGCCGCCCCGCCGGACCGGGTGCTGGACGTCGTCCTGCGCGCCGCCGCGCCCCGCGCGGACCTCGCCGCCCGCGACGCACCGTTCGTCCGGACCTGACCGTCCGCGCGCCGCCGGGTCGGCCCCCGGCCGGTCCGATGAGCATGTCGTGTTCTCTGCGAGGAACGGCACGGCCGACCGGTTCGGGGCGGGTTGGCATGCGGCGGCGTGCGTGCTTCTGCGATCCTGCTGGTCGCGCGGATGAGAGGACGAGATGCAGGGGAAACGGCACCGGATGGAGCTGGACGACGAACGGGTGCGGGAGTTCTGGCGGGAGCGGCACCTCTGCACGCTCGTGACGGTGCGGCCGGACGGGACGCCGCACGCGGTGCCCGTCGGGGCGACGCTGGACCCGGCGGCGGGGATCGTCCGGGTGATCACCTCGGGCCGGTCGGCGAAGGCGCGGCACGTGCGGGACGCCGGGGCGGCGGGGCTTCCGGTCGCGGTGAGCCAGGTGGACGGGCGCCGCTGGTCGACCGTCGAGGGGCGGGCCGTGCTGCGGACGGACACGGAGTCTGTCGCCGACGCGGAGCGGCGGTACGCGGAGCGGTACAAGCCGCCGCGCGTCAACCCCGAGCGGGTCGTCATCGAGATCGCGGTGACGCGGGTGCTCGGCAATGTCTGACGACGCACGGAGCCCGGACGCCCCGATCGTCCCGCCGGACGGCGGCCCCCGTGAGGCCGGGGGCCGCGCGCCGTCCGATCGCGCCGCCGGAGCGCGGAGCGCCGGTGTGCGCGCGGCCGGAGCACGGGCTGCTGAGGCGGGCGCGGCCGGAGCACGCGGCGCCGAAGCTCGCGGTGCCAGGGCACAGGGCGCCGAACCTCGCGGGGCAGGAGCGCAGGGCGATGAGGCGGGCGGGGGCAAGGCGCTCGGTGCCGAGGCGGGTGCGGGCGAGGACGAGGTACCGGGTATCGGGGTCGAGGAGGCGGCGGTGACCGTGGAGGACGTCGGCACCGGCCATCGGATCACCGTCGTCGGGATCGGGGCGGACGGGTGGGACGGGCTCGGGAAGCCCGCGCGGGACGCGGTGCGGGCGGCCGAGGTGCTGGTCGGCGGGGCGCGGCAGCTCGGGATGCTGCCCGACCTCGCGGCCGAGTGCGTCGCGGTGGCGTGGCCGTCGCCGATGCTGCCCGCGCTGCCCGCGCTGTTCGACGAGCACCGGGGCCGCCGGGTGGTGGTGCTCGCGAGCGGCGACCCGATGTTCTTCGGGGTCGGGACGACGCTGGTGCGGCTGCTCGGCGCGGAGAACGTGCGGGTGCTGCCGCACGTGTCGTCGATGTCGCTGGCGTGCGCGCGGCTCGGCTGGTCGCTGGAGGACACCGACGTCGTCACCGCCGTGGGCCGTCCGCTGGCCGCGCTGAACCGGGTGCTGGCGCCGGGACGGCGGGTGCTGGTGCTCAGCGCGGACGCCGGGACGCCCGCGGAGGTCGTCGAGCTGCTGGAGGAGCGGGGGTTCGGCGCCAGCGAGGTCACGGTGCTGGAGCGGCTGGGCGGGCCGGACGAGCGGGTGGGGCCGCCGCGGGCGGACACGGCGGCCCTCAACATCGTGGCCGTGCGGTGCCGGGGAACGGGCGTCCAGACCGTGCCGGGGCTCCCGGACGACGCATACGACCACGACGGGCAGCTCACCAAGCGGGAGATCCGGGCGCTCACGCTGGCGCGGCTCGCGCCCGTCCCCGGGGAGCTGCTGTGGGACGTCGGCGCGGGCGCCGGGAGCGTCGCGATCGAGTGGATGCGGGCGCACCGGGCCTGCCGGGCGATCGCCGTGGAGGCGAACGCCGCGCGGGCGGACCGGATCCGGGTGAACGCCGGGCGGCTGGGCGTCCCGGGTCTGGACGTGGTCGTCGGCGAGGCGCCGCGCGCGCTGGAGGGGCTGGCGGAGCCGGACGCGGTGTTCGTCGGCGGCGGCGTCACCGCGGACGGGATGGTCGACGCGTGCTGGACGGCGCTGCGGCCGGGCGGGCGGCTCGTCGCGAACGCCGTCACGCTGGAGTCGGAGAGCACGCTGGTGGACGCGTGCAAGAAGCTGGGCGGCGAGCTGACCCGGGTCGAGGTGAGCCGGGCGGGGCCGGTGGGCGGCTTCACGGGATGGAGGGCGAAGATGCCGGTGACGCAGTGGTGCGCGGTGAAGGGCCGGTGACGCGGTGACGGTCCACTTCATCGGCGCCGGGCCCGGCGCCGCCGACCTGATGACCGTGCGGGGCCGCGACCTGGTCGCCGCGTCGCCGGTGTGCCTGTACGCGGGCAGCCTCGTCCCGGCGGAGGTGCTGGAGTGGTGCCCGCCGGGCGCGCGGCTCGTCGACACGGCGAACATGGTGCTGGACGACATCGTCGCCGAGCTCGTGGCCGCGCACGGGCGCGGGGACGACGTGGCGCGGCTGCACTCGGGCGACCCGTCGGTGTTCAGCGCGATGGCCGAGCAGATGCGGCGGCTCGACGCGGCGGGCGTCCCGTACGACGTGACGCCGGGGGTGCCGGCGTTCGCGGCGGCGGCCGCGGCGCTGGGCCGGGAGCTGACGGTGCCGGAGGTCGCGCAGACGGTGGTGCTGACGCGCACGTCGGCGCGGGCGACGCCGATGCCGCCGGGCGAGGACCTGGCGACGCTCGGCCGGAGCCGGGCCACGATGGTCCTGCATCTGGCCGTGCAGCGGCTCGACGCCGTGGTGGAGGAGCTGCTCCCGAACTACGGCGCCGGCTGCCCGGTCGCGGTGGTGGCGCGGGCGTCGCGGGAGGACGAGCTCGTCCTGCGGGGCACGCTCGCCGACATCGCCGGGAAGGTGCGGGAGGCGGGGGTGCGGCGGACGGCCGTGATCATCGTCGGGTCGGTGCTGGGCGCGGGGGACTTCGCCGACAGCCACCTGTACTCGGCCGCCCGCCGCCGGGACTAGGCGCGGCGGGGACTAGGCGCGGCCGACGATCGTCCCGCCCCGGTCGATGACGACGACGTCGACCTCGACCGGGGCGCCGCGCAGGACGTCCAGTGCGGTGGCCCGCGCGCGCTCCGCGACGAGGTCGCCGAGCGGGATCCCGGCCTCCTGGCACACCTGGAGCGCGTGCAGGGCGGTGTTGCAGCCGCGGACGCGCTCGGCGGTCTCCGGATCGCCGATCATCGCGGCGAGGACGCCGAAGTCGACCTGCGAGCGCTTGGAGTGCAGGTCGAGGTGCCCGGCGGCGAGCTTGGCGAGCTTGCCGATGCCGCCCGCGATCGTCAGCCGCGGGACGGGATGGCGGCGCACGTACTTCAGCACGGCCCCGGCGAAGTCGCCCATGTCGAGGAGGGCGTCCTCGGGCAGGCCGTGGAGCTCGGCGACGACCTTCTCGGACGTGCTGCCGGTGGCCCCCGCGACGTGCGTGCGGCCCATCGCGCGGGCGACGTCCACGCCGCGCCGGATGCTGTCGATCCACGCCGAGCAGGAGTACGGGACGACGACGCCGGTGGTGCCGAGGATCGACAGGCCGCCGACGATGCCGAGGCGGGGGTTCCAGGTGCGGCGCGCGAGCTCCTCGCCGCCGTCCACGGAGATCTCCACGATGACGTCGGCGTCGCCGAGGACCTCGCGCATCATGCGGCGCGGCACCGGGTTGATCGCGGGTTCGCCGACGTCGAGCGGGAGGCCGGGGCGGGTGACGGTGCCGACGCCGGGGCCCGCGCGGAACGTGACGCCGCCGCCGGGCGGCCCCGGCCGGACGGTCGAGCGGACGAGCGCGCCGTGCGTGACGTCGGGGTCGTCGCCGGCGTCCTTGACGATCCCGGCGGTGGCGCGGCCGTCGCCGAGCTCCTCGACGGCGAGCGCGAACGCGGGCCGCTGCCCCTTCGGGAGGGTGATCTCGACGGGGTCGGGGAACTCGCCGGTCAGCAGGGCGGTGTGGGCGGCCTTGGTGGCGGCCGTCGCGCAGGCCCCCGTCGTCCATCCGTAGCGCAGTTCGCTCATACGATGCCCCCGTGACGAACGCTCCCGTGAAGAACGCCCCCGTGCGCCGGCGTGTGCTGCTGCTGGGCGGGACCGGGGAGGCGCGGCGGCTGGCCGGGCTGCTCGACGCGGACCCGGCGGTCGAGGTGATCAGCTCGCTGGCGGGCCGGACGGCCGCGCCGCAGGCCCCGCCCGGACGGGTCCGGGTGGGCGGGTTCGGCGGCGCGGACGGGCTCGCGGCGTGGCTGCGGGACGAGCGCGTCGACGCCGTCGTGGACGCCACGCACCCGTTCGCCGCGCGGATGAGCGGCAACGCCGCCGCGGCCTGCGCGGCGGCCGGGGTGCCGCTGCTCGTGCTGCGCCGTCCCGGCTGGTCGCCGGGGCCGGGCGACGACTGGCGGCGCGTCCCGTCCCTGGCGGCCGCGGCCGCGGAGCTGCCGGGCGAGCGCGTGTTCCTCACGACCGGGCGCACCGGCCTCGCGGCGTTCGCCGGGGACGATCGCCGCCGCTACCTCGTGCGTTCCGTGGACCCGCCCGAGCCGCCGATGCCGGCCCGGACGACGGTCGTGCTGGCGCGCGGCCCGTTCACCGTCGGGGACGAGACGGCGCTGATGCGCGAGCACCGCGTGGACGTGCTCGTCACCAAGGACAGCGGGGGCGCGATGACGGCCGCGAAGTTGACCGCCGCGCGCCTCCTGGGCGTCCCGGTGGTCATGGTGGACCGGCCGCCCGTCCCGGACGGCGTCCCCGTCGCGGCGACCGTCGAGGACGCGGCGGCGTGGCTGGCTCATGCAGGCCCGCTCATGCCGGGTAGCGGCGGGGCGTGAAGACCGTCGGGCCGCCGCCGCGCTCGGCCACCCGGGTCTGCGACGAGCCGATCAGCAGCAGGCACCGCATGTCGACGCCGGTCCCGTCGAGTTCGGCGAGCCGGACCACCCGGACGCTCTCCTCCGGGCCGCCGACGTCGCGGCCGATGACCACGGGCGTGTCCGGGCCGCGGTGCGCCAGCAGGACGTCGCGGGCCTTCGCGACCTGCCCGGTGCGGGTCTTCGAGGCGGGGTTGTAGATCGCGATCGCGAGGTCGGCGGCGGCGACGGCCGCGAGCCGCCGCTCGATGACGTCCCACGGCTTCAGCCGGTCGGACAGGGACAGCACGCAGTAGTCGTGGCCGAGCGGCGCGCCGATCCGGGACGCGACGGCGTTCGCCGCGGTCAGGCCGGGCAGCACCCGCACCGGGACGTGCTTCCAGCGCTCCTCGGCGGCGACCTCCAGGACGGCGGCGGCCATCGCGAACACGCCGGGGTCGCCGGACGACACGACCGCGACGCGCCGGCCCCGCTCGGCCAGCGCCAGCGCGAACTCGGCCCGCTCGGACTCCACCCGGTTGTCGGACGGGTGCCGCTCCTGGCGGGGGTTGGCGGGCACGCGCGCCAGGTAGGGGGCGTAGCCGACGAGGTCGTCGGCGGCGGCGAGGGCGTCCTGCGCCTCGGGGGTGAGCCAGTCGCGGCCCGCCGGGCCGAGCCCGACGACCGTGACCTCGCCGGGCCCGCCGTCCCCGGGCGTCCGGGGCGGGGGCAGCTCGCGGCGGGTCCGCTCGTGCACGCGGGACGGCAGGATCGCGAGGGAGAAGTACGGGACGGTCTCGGCGTCGACGTCCGCGAGCGGCTGGAGCCGCTGCCCGCCGGTCGTCGCGCGCTCGACGTACCAGGCGTCGTCGAGGCGTCCGGCCTCCGCTACGGCGCCGCGGACGCGGCCGAACGTGCGGCCGAGCTTGAGGACGGCCGCCGAGTCGGTGGCGGCGAGCCGCCGCGCCAGGTCGTCCGGCGGCAGCGTCCCCGGCAGGACGGTCAGGACCTCGTCGCGCTCCACCAGCGGGCGCCCGAGCTCGGCGGACGCGGCGCTCACCGACGTCACGCCCGGCACGGCCGTCGCCGGGTAGCGGCCCGACAGCCGCTTGTGGAGGTGCATGTACGAGCCGTAGAAGAACGGGTCGCCCGCGCACAGCACGACGACGTCGCGCCCGGCGTCCAGGTGCTCGGCGAGGCGTTCGGCGGAGCGCTCGTAGAACTCGTCGAGGGTCCGCTGGTAGTCGTCGGTGTCCTCGGTGGTGACCGGGTAGATCAGCGCCTCCTCGATCTGCCCGTCCCGCAGGTGCGGCGCGGCGATCCGGCGGGCGACGCTGCGGCCGTGCCGGGCCGCGTGGTGGACGATCACGTCGGCGGCCTCGATCAGCCGGACGGCCTTCACGGTGATCAGCTCCGGGTCGCCGGGCCCCAGCCCGACCCCGTACAGGTGTCCGGTCATCATTCTTCCTCGCTGGCGATGGCGTTGATCGCGGCGGCCGTCATGGCGCTGCCGCCGCGCCGTCCGTGCACGACCAGGTGCGGCAGGCCGGACGCGGCGAGCGCCTCCTTCGACTCGGCCGCGCCGATGAACCCGACCGGGACGCCCAGGACCGCGGCGGGGCGTCCCGCGCCCGCGTCGATCATCTCCAGGAGCCGGAACAGCGCCGTGGGGGCGTTGCCGATCGCGACGACGGAACCGTCGAGGCGGTCGCGCCACAGCTCGAGCGCGGCGGCGCTGCGGGTGGTGCCGAGGTCGGCGGCGAGGCCGGGGACGCGGGGGTCGCCGAGGGTGCAGACGACGTCGTTGTCCGCGGGCAGCCGCTTGCGGGTGACCCCGGACGCCACCATCCGCGCGTCGCACAGGATCGGCCGTCCGGCCAGCAGTGCGGCGCGGGCGGCCGCGACCACGCCGGGCGACCACGCCAGGTCGCGGACCAGGTCGGTCATCCCGCACGCGTGGATCATGCGGACCGCGACCCGGGCGACGTCCTCGGGCAGACCGGCGAGGTCCGCCTCCGCCCTGATGGTCGCGAACGACCGCCGGTAGATCTCCGCGCCGTCGCGGACGTACTCGATCACTCGCTCCTCCGTGTTCGGGCGACGGCGGCCGCCGTCGCCGCCGGGTCCCGGGGCCGCGCGCGGACCTCGTCGCCGAGCCGCACCTCGTAGCCTCCGGGGGTGGCCACCACCGCGACGTGCCGGTCGGGCGGGTGCCCGCACCGGCGCTCGCAGCCGGACCAGTGCACCGGCGGCCCGCCCGCGGGTTCGTGCGGGCGCGCCGCCCGGACGGCCGCGGCGGCGTCCGCGCGGACGTCGGTCAGCGACTTCGCGCAGCCGGGGCGGCCCGCGCAGGCGGTGACCCCGGCCCAGTCCGCCGCCGTGACCAGGCCTGGAAAGTGTGGCATGTCCGTGAGGTCGGGGATCACGACGCCCCGCCACGGAGTGACGATGATCTCTTCGGCGTCCCGCAGCGGGGCGGGGTCGAGACGCCCGAGCGGGACGAGCGCGGAGAACGCGCGCCGCCCGTCCCGCTGGGGGATCTCGCCGAGCGGCGTCCGGTTCGGGACGGCCGGGACGGCGACCGGTCCGGCGCGGCGGCGGCCGTGCGCGAGGGCGTCCACGAGGGCGCCGAACCGTCCTGACGGACGCGACGCGCCCGGCGCGGCGTGCTGCGACGCGGTCCGGGGGGCGGCGCCGCGCGAAGGCCCGCCGGGGAGTTCGGATATGCGCCATTCGGTGGTGCGGACGTCGAGGAAGGCGCGGGCGGCGTCGGCCGCGAGCGCGACGGCGTCCTCGGGGCGCGCGCGCAGACCGGAGTCGGTTCCGGCGAGCACGAGCGCGAGTTCGTCCGGTGCGAGCGCGTACAGGCCGATGTCGGGGCGCATGGCGATGACGTCGCCGCGCCCGTCGTCGAGGGCGAACAGGAACCGGCCGGACAGCGCGGCGAGGGCGGGGTCGGCGCAGAGCGCGGCGTCGAGGGCGGGGACCAGCGGACGGACGTCGAGGCGCCCGGCCCCGTCGCGTCCGGACAGGACGCTGGCGGCGATGTTGCGCACGCGCTCGTGCGTCGTCGACGGCAGCAGCCCGGCGGCCCGCAGCCGGTCGCTCAGCTCGGCCTCGGCCCCTTCGGCGAGCCCCCTGATCTGCACGTTCGCGCGGGAGGTCAGCTCCAGGAAGCCGTCGCCGAGCGCGGCGGCGTCGGCGAGCGCGGTGGCCTGCGTGCGCGTGAGCAGCCCGCCGGGGAGCCGGACCCGCGCGAGCCCGCCGTCGGCCGCGGCGTGGACCCGGAGGGCGCCCGGGCAGCGATCCGGGCCGGATCGCGGCGGCGGGGTCGGCGGCGGCGGGGGCAGAGGTGAGGGCACGGCACGGATCCTACGAAGTCCGGCGCCGCCGGCCGACTCCGCCTAGGCCGGTGCGGGGAGCGGCCGGTACTCGAACCAGTCGAAATCGGCGTGGTTCCGGCTCGCCCGCCCGTTCGCGGTCGCGTAGAGGCCGATGAAGACCCCGGTGAAGCCGCCCGCCACCTGGCTGGTCAGCATGTCGCCGTCCACCGGCGGGCCGAGCGGGACGAACGGCCCCGGCTCCGCCGCGTACAGCGCCCGGTACCAGCGGCCGTGCGCCTCGAAGCCGAGCCGGACCCGCCCCGCCGGGGGCGCCTCCGCCAGGACCGTCTCGAGCCCCTGCTCCCGTTTGACGAGCCGCAGCCCGCGCTCGGTCGAGACCAGCAGGACGTGGAACTCGCCGTTCTGCACGAGGGCGAGGCCCGCCTGCTCGTCGTCGCGCGGCGCGAACTCCAGCGCGGTGAACGCGGCGAAGTCGTGGTGGCGCTGCCCGCGCCCGACGAACGACGGGTTCGCCGTGTCGGCGAGGGTCTCCGGCCGGACCCGCAGCCGCAGGTGCCCGGGACGCTCGGTGAGGCTCCACCACCGCTCCCGGGGCGGGCGGAGCATGCTCCAGTCGGGTGCGAGGGCGGGCGCGTCGAAGTGGTCGCATGCCGGTTCGGCGGGCCAGGGCGCCGGCGGCAGGGACGGCGCCGCCCGGACGGGCTCGACCGGGTCGGCGACCGGCCAGCCGTCCTCCCAGCGCACGCGGGTCAGGAAGGTCTCCCGCCCGAGGGCGCAGCGGTCCGCGTGGTGCGGCCGCATCGCCAGCAGCGCCATCCACCATTCGCCGTCCGGGGTCTCCACGAGGTCGCCGTGCCCGGTCCCCACGATGGGGCGCTCCCCCGCCCGAGCGTTCAGGCCGAGGTGCCGCTGCGTCAGCACCGGATTGCGCGGGTTGCCCTCGTAGGGGCCGGTGACGGCGTCGGCGCGCGCGGTCATCACCGCGTGGTCGAGCGCGGTGCCCCCCTCGGCCGTGACCAGGTGGTAGCGCCCGCCGACCTTGTAGATGTGGGACCCTTCGGTCCAGATGGCGCCCTTGACGGTCCCGTCCCAGATGACGTGCTCCTCGCCGACCAGTGCCGGGACGGACGGGTCGTACTCGCGCAGCCAGATCTCGGTGTGCCCGTCGTAGCGCCCGGTGAGCCGGGTCCCGGTGCACCAGGCGCGGCCGTCGTCGTCGAAGAACAGCGACGGGTCGATGCCCTCGCCGTCCAGCCGGTGCGCGTCCGACCACGGGCCGGCCGGGTCGTCGGCGGTCAGCACGAAGTGCCCGGACCACTCGGCGCCGTCCACGAGCGTGCAGACCAGGTGGAAGCGCCCGTCGTGATGGCGCAGGGTCGGCGCGTACAGGCCGCCGGACGCGGGCACGCCGTCCAGCGGGAGCTGGTCCGGACGGTCGAGGGCGTGCCCGACGCACCGCCAGTGGACCAGGTCGCGGCTGTGGAACACCGGCAGCCCCGGGAACCACTCGAACGTGGACGTCACCAGGTAGAAGTCCTCGCCCACCCGGCAGATCGAGGGGTCGGGACGGCAGCCCGGCAGGATCGGGTTCCGGAACCGGTTCACAGGGGGGTCACCTCCGCCGGGACGTCGAGGACGCGGTCGCCGCCGAGGACGCGCACCGGGCCGTCCAGCGTGAAGGCGCCGCGCAGCGGGAGGTCCTCGCTGGAGCCGCCGACCATGACCTCGATCTCGCCCGGCTCGACGATGCGGCGCAGGTCGGGGCCGGTGAACGAGGTGCGGTCGGCGTGCACGGTGAACGCGACGCGGGCGGCGTCCCCCGGTTCGAGGCGGACGCGGGCCCATCCGGCGAGCCACCGGGCCGGGCGGACGACGGAGGCGACCGGGTCGGCGAGGTAGAGCTGGACGACCTCGGTGCCCGGGCGGTCGCCGACGTTGCGGACGACCGCCTCCACGGTCACCGACCCGTCTGTGGGGGCGCGCTCGTCGACGCGCAGGTCCTCGTACGCGAACCGCGTCCAGGTGAGGCCGTGCCCGAACGGGAACAGCGGCGCGGGGCTGACGGCGCTCCAGTCGTGCGGGCCGTCCATCGCCGAGCGCAGGTAGGACACGGGCGGGCCGGACGCGCGGCGCGGGACGCTGATCGGCATCCGCCCGGACGGCTCGACGCGCCCGGTGAGCACCCCGGCGACCGCTCCCGCGCCCTCCTCGCCGGGGAAGAACGCCTGCACGACGGCGGCGGCCCGGTCCGCGAGGTCCTCGATCGCGTACGGGCGGCCCGACAGCAGCACGATCACGGTGGGCGTGCCGGTGCCGAGGACGGCCTCGGCGAGGTCGCGCTGCCGCCCGGGCGGCGCGAGGGTCTCGGCGTCGCAGCCCTCCCCGGACGTGCCGCGCCCGAACAGGCCCGCGCGGTCGCCGATCGCCACGACCGCCACGTCGGCGCCGCGGGCCGCCGCGACGGCCGCGTCGATGTCGTCCTCGGTGACCAGCACGTCCGCGGACGGGACGACGGCGACGCCGGGCAGGTCGCCGCGCAGGGCGTCCGCGAGGGTCGGGACGTCCACGCCGAGCGGCAGGTCGGGCCGGTGGCGGCCGACGTGCGCGGGGAAGGTGTAGCAGCCGAGCATCCCGGCCGTGTCGTCGGCGAGGGGCCCGGTCAGCGCCACGCGGGCGGCGGGCGCGAGCGGCAGCGTCCCGTCGTTGGCGAGCAGGACCACCGACTCCTCCGCCAGCCGCCGCGCCAGGTCGCGGTGCCCGGGCGGGTCGAGGTCGAGGGCGGCCGCACCGCCGGGGGGTGCCCCGTCCGGGGTCGCGCCCTCCCCGGACGGGGCGTCCAGGAGGCCGAGCCCGGCCTTGAGGGCGAGGACGCGGGCGGCGGCGCGGTCGAGCAGTTCCTCGGGGACCTCGCCGCGGCGCACCAGTTCGAGCAGCGGCTCGCCGAAGCAGCGGACGGTCGGCAGCTCGACGTCGATGCCGGCGCGGAGCGCGAGCGCGCCGGCCTCGCCGCGGGACCCGGCGACGCGGTGCCGGGTCTCCAGGAAGGAGATCCCGAAGTAGTCGGACACGACGGCGCCGGTGAAGCCGAGCTCGCCGCGCAGGAGGTCGGTGAGGAGCCGCGCGTCGGCGGCGGCGGGGACGCCGTCCACGTCGGTGTAGGAGTGCATGATCGAGCGGGCGCCGCCGTCGCGCAGCGCCATGACGAACGGTTCGAGGATCACGTCGGCGAGTTCGCGGGGGCCGATCGGGGCGGGCGCCATGTTGCGGGCGGCGCGGGAGGCGGAGTACCCGGCGAAGTGCTTGGGCGTCGCGGCGATCCCGGACCGTTCCAGCCCCCGCACGTACGCGGTGCCGAGGACGGCGACGAGCTGCGGGTCCTCGCCGATGCACTCCTCGGTGCGTCCCCACCGGGCGTCGCGCACCACGTCCAGGACGGGCGCGAGCCCCTGGTGGACGCCCGCCGCGCGCATGCTCGTCCCGATCGCGGCGGCCATCTCCCCCACCAGCTCGGGATCGAAGGTGGCGCCCCACGCGGGCGGGCTGGGGAAGACGGTGGCGCCCCAGGTCATGAAGCCGTTGAGGCACTCCTCGTGCGCGATCGCGGGGATGCCGAACCGGTTCGCGGCGGCGACGCGGCGCTGCAGGTCGCGCAGCCGGGCGGCGCCCTCGGCCGGGGCGGCGGGCGCGGTGCCGAACACGCGGGTGAGCTGGCCGAGGCCGTGCGGGAGGAGGTCGTCCAGCGCGGGCGCCGTCTCGTGCGAGTCGTCCTCCATCGGCGCGACGGGCTCGCCCGGTTCGGCGGGCATCGCCCAGAAGCCGGCGAGCTGGCCCGCCTTCTCCTCCGGGGTCATCCGGGACAGCAGGTCGGCGACGCGCTCGGCGACCGGCAGCGCGGGATCGCGCCACCGTTCCGCGGCGGCCGTGGCGGGGGTCAGGGCTTCGGTCATCACTGCTCCGTGGGGGCGGGCGGGG
Organism: Actinomadura sediminis; assembly: GCF_042675525.1. Taxonomy (NCBI): domain Bacteria; kingdom Bacillati; phylum Actinomycetota; class Actinomycetes; order Streptosporangiales; family Thermomonosporaceae; genus Actinomadura; species Actinomadura sediminis. The sequence continues at coordinate 43,897 of NZ_JBHTJA010000043.1, read as the reverse complement.
CGGTGGAGGCGCGGACGCGCAGCTCGGTGGCCAGCTCCACGCGGGGGGTCAGCGGCGGCCGTCCGTCCAGGAGCTGGAGCAGGGTGCGGGCGGCGACCCGGCCCATCTCCTCCAGCGGCTGCCGGACGGTCGTGAGCGGCGGCGACAGCCACTCGCAGGTCGGCAGGTCGTCGAACCCGACGACGCTCAGGTCCTCGGGGACGCGCAGGCCGGCGAGGCGGGCGGCCTGGTAGGCGCCCATGGCCTGCTGGTCGCTGCCCGCGAAGATCGCGGTGGGCCGGTCCGGCAGGTCCAGCAGCTCCCGGGTGCGGGCGAAGCCGCCCTCGTGGTGGAAGTCGCCGTACCGGACGAGGTCGCGGTCGGCCTCGATGCCGGCGCGGTCCAGCGCCGTCCGGTAGCCGTCCACCCGGGCCTGCGTGCACAGCATGTCGGCGGGGCCGCCGATCATCCCGATGCGGCGGTGGCCCAGCCCGATGAGGTGCTCGGTGGCGGCGAGGCCGCCCGCCCAGTTGGTGGCGCCGACGCTGGCGATGTCGGTGTCCGGCAGGTTCACCGGGTCGACGAGGACGAGCGCGACGCCGGCGCGTTCGAGCTGCGCGCGCTGCCGGGCGGTCATCCGGGACGTCACGAGGATCACGCCGTCGCTGTGGTGCAGGGCCGGAAGGTTCTGCCAGCTCGGCGGGCGCGCGTCGTCCTCGCGCACCAGCGACACCACGACGCCGGTGCCCTGCTCGGCGCACTCGGCCTCGACACCGCGCAGGATCTCCACCGCCCACGGGCTGTCGAGCCCGGCCAGCACGAGGTCGATCAGTCCCGACCGGCGGGCGCGGCGGGATCCGCCGGGGCCCGGGTAGTTGTGGTCGCGCAGCAGGGCCTCGACGCGCTCGCGGGTCGCGGCCGCCACGTCCGTCCGGCCGTTGAGGACCTTCGAGACGGTCGCCTGCGACACCCCGGCCTCGGCCGCGATCAGCGCGAGGGTGGGCCGGGACGGCGCGGCCCGCGGGCCCGGCGGGTCCGGCGGGTCTTCGGTGGTGCGCACGGTCACGCTGCTTCTCCTCCCCGAGGAAACGATTGCGAACGTTATCGCAATATTTCGCTCGCTCCTAGCCCTCGATCGTCCTTCGTTCGGCGCAGTGGCACCGCCCATGGGGTGACGGAGCACACACGAATCCGCCGCGAAGCCTTGACCCCGAGGGGTGCCCTTCTTAGAGTTTCTCGGCAACAGACTATCGAAGAGTTTCGAAAAATTTCGAGCGATTCTTTTTTCGCCCTTCGGGCCCGGCCCTGTCCCCCCTCGCCCACCCCCTTCCAGGAGGCCACCATGGGCATCTCACAGCCGTCCCGCCGTTCCCTGCTGACCGCGCTGTCCGCGGGCGCCGCCATCGCCGTCGCCGCGCCGGCGCTCACCGCCTGCGGCGGCGACGGGTCCGGCTCCGGCAAGGTCACGATCGAATGGCTCGACATCGCCACCACCGAGCCGTCCAAGACCATCTATCCGGAGATCGCCGCGGCCTACGAGGCGGCGCACCCGAACGTCGACATCCAGTTGACGAACATGGAGAACGACGCGTTCAAGGCCAAGATGACGGCCGTGACCGCGTCCGGCGACCTGCCCGACATCTTCGTGACCTGGGGCGGGGGCGTCCTCAAGCAGCGCATCGACGCCGGGCTCGTCAAGCCGGTCGACGACTCCGCCTTCCTGGACGGCTTCATGCCGGTCGCCCTGCAGCCGTACCAGTTCGACGGCAAGACCTACGCCGTCCCGTACGACATGGGCATGGTCGGGTTCTGGTACAACAAGGACCACTTCGAGAAGGCCGGGATCGCCGAGCCCCCCGCGACCTGGGCGCAGTTCCTCGACGCCGTCCGCAAGCTGAAGACCGCCGGGATCACCCCGATCGCCCTGGCCGGCAAGGACAAGTGGCCCGGGCACTACTACTGGGCCTACCTCGCGCTCCGCCTCGCCGGGCCGGACGGCGTGAAGCAGGCGGCCGAAGCCCAGAACTTCGGCACGCCCCCGTTCGTCCAGGCCGGGCAGAAGCTCAAGGAGCTCATCGACCTCGACCCGTTCCAGCAGGGCTTCCAGGGCGCCGCGTACGACGCCCCCGGCGGGCAGGCCGCCACCATGGGGGCCGGCAAGGCCGGCATGGAGCTGATGGGCCAGTGGGCGCCCGTCGTGCAGAAGGACGCCTCCGGGCAGGACCTCGGCGACGCCCTCGGCTTCTTCCCGTTCCCCGCCGTCGAAGGCGGCCCGGGCAAGGTCACCGACGTGTTCGGCGGCGGCAACGGGCACGCGCTGGGCAAGGACGCCCCGCCCGAGGCGCTCGACTTCCTCAAGTTCCTGATGAACAAGGAGAACGAGGCGCGGCTCGTGTCGTCCGGCGCGTTCATGCCCGTCGTCAAGGGCGCCGAGAGCGCGATCGAGGACGCCAACCGCAAGCAGGTCGCCGGGATGCTGAACGGCGCGACCGGGTTCCAGCTCTACCTCGACCAGGCGTTCCCGCCCGCCGTCGGGCAGGAGGTCAACGACGGCGTGGCCCAGCTCATGGGCGGCCAGGCCACCCCGCAGCAGGTCGCGCAGTCGATCACCGAGGCGGCCGAGAAGGCATGACGCTGTCCTCCACGTCGAGGTCGTCCGCGTCGAGGTCGCCGAAGTCGGCCGCGCCCCCGCCGGGCGGCCCGCCGCCGCGGCGGCGCCCGGCCCGCGGACGGCGGCTGCGCGGCTGGTTCGCCACCACCTGGTTCCTCGTCCCGGCGCTGCTGGTCTTCGTCCTGTTCGTGCTGGTCCCGATCGCGATCGCCCTCTACACGAGCTTCTTCCGGTGGGGCGGGTTCGGGTGGCCCGAGGACTTCGCCGGGCTCGGCAACTTCCGCGAGCTGTTCGCCGACCCGGTGTTCCGCGGCGACCTGTGGCGCGGGCTCGTCCTGGTCGTCCTGTCGGTCGCGGTGCAGCTTCCGCTCGCGCTCGGCACGGCCGTCCTGCTCAACCAGCGGATGCGCGGCCGCGCGGTCTACCGGGCGATCTTCTTCGCGCCCTACATCCTGTCGGAGGTCATCGCCGGGGTCCTGTTCGGGATGATCTTCCTGCCCGGCTCGGGTCTGGCCGACGCCCTGATCGAGGACGTCCCGCTCGTGGGCGGCCTCGCCGGCACCTGGTTCTCCGACCCCGGCACCGCGCTGCCCACGCTGTTCGCCGTGATGACGTGGAAGTACTTCGGCTTCCACATGATGATCTACCTGGCCGGGCTGCAGGGCATCCCCAAGGAGGTCCTCGAGGCCGCGGCGATCGACGGCGCGGGCCCCTGGCACCGGTTCCGGCACGTCACCCTGCCCCTCCTCGCGCCCACCATCCGGATCAGCGTGTTCCTGTCCGTCATCGGCGCGATCCAGCTCTTCGACCTCGTGTGGGTCACGACCGGCGGCGGGCCCACGCACTCCACCGAAACGATGGCCGTCTCCATGTTCCAGTTCGGATTCCAGCGCTACCAGATGGGTTACGCGAGCGCGATCAGCGTCGTCATGTTCGCCATCAGCCTCGTGTTCTCCCTGCTCTACCAGCGTTTCGCGCTCCGCCGCGACCTGCAGGGCGCCATGACCTCGGGAGGCGGGCGATGAGCGCGGCGACCCGGAGGCTCCGCGGCCTGTCGCGGCACGCGCTCGTCTGGATCCTCGGCTCCTTCATCGTCGTCCCGCTGCTGTACGCGGTGCTGTCGGGGTTCAAGACGACCGGGGACCTGACCGACGACCCGTTCGGGCTGCCCTCGCCCTGGCAGGTGTCGAACTACACCGGCATCCTGGGGTCGGGCGACTTCTGGCGGCAGGTCGGCAACAGCATCATGATCGCGACCGCGACGGCGCTGATCACCGTCGCGGTCTCGGCGCTCGCCGCGTTCGCGTTCGCCCGCTACGCGTTCCGCGGCCGCGAGGCGTTCTTCACCCTGTTCGCGGTCGGCCTGATGTTCCCGCCCGCCGTCGCGGTGCTGCCGCTGTTCGTCCTGCTGCGCACCTTCGGCCTGCTCGACAACCCGCTCGGCGTCATCCTCCCCCAGGCCGCGTTCGCGCTGCCGATGACGATCATCATCCTGCGGGCGTTCTTCCGGACGATCCCCGGCGACCTGGAGGAGGCCGCCATCATCGACGGCTGCTCGCGGTTCGCGTTCTTCTGGCGCATCCTCCTGCCGATGGCCCGCCCCGCCATCGGCACGGTCTCGGTCCTCGCGATCGTCACGAGCTGGAACAACTTCTTCCTCCCGCTGCTCGTGTTCACCAACCCCAGATGGCACACGATCCCCGTCGGGATCCAGCAGTTCCAGGGCCAGTACTCGACGAACTACGCGCTGGTGTTCGCCTACATCGTCCTGGCGATGATCCCCGCGCTCGCCTTCTACGCCGTCGCCGAGCGCCAGCTCATCGGCGGCCTCACCGCGGGCGCCACGAAGGGATGAAGCCGACGAACATGCACGTTATGGCCGTCCGCTGGGTACGGAGCCCTTCGAGGCCGGCAAGGGAGGCGGCGACCGATGATCCAAGTGGTGCTGTTCGACGTCAACGAGACGCTGGGCGACCTGTCCTGCCTGCGCGCACGCCTGGAGGACGTCGGCGCGCCCGGCCACCTCCTCCCCACCTGGTTCGCCGGGACCCTCCGCGACGGCATGGGGCTGACCGCCGCCGGGGCCTACGCCGACTTCGCCGAGGTCGCCGACTGCGGCCTGCGGAGCCTCCTCACCGGCCTGGACGGCTGGGCCGGCGACGCGCGCCGCGCCTCCGCCCACGTCGTCAGCGGCTTCACCGACCTCGACGTGCACCCCGACGTCCCGGACGCCGTCCACGCCCTGCACGCCACCGGCCTGCGCCTGGCGACCCTCACCAACGGGTCCGTCGCCGTCACCGAACGCCTGCTGGAGCGCGCCGGTCTCCGCGCCCGTTTCGAGACGCTGCTCGACGTCTCCGCCCCGCGCGCGTGGAAACCCGCCGCCGCCGCGTACCGGCACGCCGTCGACCGCCTCGACACCGCCCCCGACCGCGTCCTTCTCGTCGCCGTCCACCCGTGGGACGTCGACGGCGCCCGCCGCGCGGGCCTGCGCGCCGCGTGGCTGAACCGCGACGCCCTCCCCTATCCCTCGATGTTCGAGCCCCCCGACCACACGATCACCGACCTCCGCGACCTCCCGGACGTCCTCACCGCTTGACCCGCCACGGCCGCCCTGGCCGCCGCCGAGGGCCTGCCGGACCGAGCCCCGCTCGGACATGTCCGCTCACAAAGTTCGACCAACCGGGCCCGGACGCGGTGATTTCCGCCGCCGTCCCCGGTCGACACATCAGAGAGGACCACCCGAGCCGAGGAGGCACCATGACCGAGCAGACGGCCCGCGCCCTTCCCCCGGTCGTCGACCGGCGGACCTGGCAGGCCGCACTCGACGATCTGCGGGAGCGGGAGAAGGCCGCCACCCGCGAACTCGACGCCATCGCCGCGCAACGCCGCAGACTGCCGATGGTCGAGCTCCCCGACTACACGCTCATCGGTCCGGACGGCCCGGTCCGGCTGGTCGACGTGTTCGACGGGCGCTCCCAGCTCATCGTCTACAACCACATGTGGTCCGACGGCGCGGAGTGGCAGTGCGGCGGCTGCACGGGGTTCACGTCGCAGTACGTCCGGCTGGACTTCCTGGACAACTACGACGCCCGGTTCGTCATCGTCACCAACGGCCCCATCGAGGAGGCGCTCGCCTACAAGGCCAAGGTCGGCAACAAGATGGACTGGTACTCCTCGTCGGAGAGCTCCTTCGGCGCCGACATGGACGCGCCGCCCGGCGGAGGCTTCGCGGTGAACGTGTTCCTCCGCGACGGCGACACGGTCTACCGCACCTGGCACACCAGCGGCCGCGGCACCGAACAGCTCAGCCACACGTTCGCGCTGGTCGACGTCCTGCCGTGGGGCCGTCAGGAGGAGTGGCAGGACTCCCCCGACGGCTGGCCGAAGTCGCCCACCTACTCCAAGTGGCTGGACTCTCCCGATGTCGCCCGCCTCTACGGCCCGGAGGCGGACGCCGACGCGAGGCCGTGACGCCGACGACGCCGGATCCTTTCTCAGCGGCCGCTCCGCTCAGAGGTCGTACACGCCCCGCTTGATCTCCGTCAGCAGCGCGTTCCACGTTCCGCCGTCCAGGGCGAGGCACCCGCCGTCCGGGTCCTTGGAGTCGCGAACCAGATGGTCCTGGCCAAGGACGGCGGCTTCCACGCAGCCATTGGCCCCTTCACTGAAGCTGCTCTTCCGGAAGGCGGCACAGGCCGGGTCGAGATTAACCACTTTGTCCCTCCTTGCATTCAATGCGCGGCAAGCCGTTCGAGCATAGCCAGGGACTCTTCGGGGCTCAGGGCCATGGCCCCCATCTGCTCGAACGCGAGGGAGTACGTGTGCACCTCCTTCTCGTCCTCGATGTACAGCGCACTGGTCATGTTCTCGACGTACACGATGTCCGGGGTGAAGCGCTGAGGGAAACCGACCAGCGTGAAGCTACCCACCACGCCCGGATGGCCACCGGCCCCCAGCGGCATGACCTGGAACATCACGTTCGGCAGATCGGCCAGTTCGAGGATGCGCTTGTACTGCGCGCGCATGACCTCTGCCCCTCCGATCACGCGCCGCAAGGCGGTCTCGTCCAGGATCGACCAAAGGCGTACGGGATCGTCGCGTTCGAGCCACGCCTGCTGCCGAGCCATCCGCGCTGCAACTCGCCGTTCCACCTCGGAGGCCGGAGAAAAGCGCATGAGGATGGACTTCGCTACGTGTTTGGTGTACTCGTCCGTCTGCATCAAGCCATGAACGAGTCCCATGGTGTAGGAGTTCAGCCACTCGGCCTCGGCCTCCAGGCCCATGTAAGTGGCGTAGTCCGTGGGAAGTGTGCTCGCGTAAGCGTCCCACCATCCACGCTGTCGGGCCGTCCGGGCGAAGCGGACGAGCGCCTCCATGCGCGGTCCGCTCATGCCATATGCCGCGAGGATCTCCTGCACCTCGGAGGCCGAGACTCGCCGAACGGCGTTCTCGATACGCGACAGTTTGGTCTTGCTCCAATTGAGCCGTTCGGCGGCCTCTTCCAGGTTCATGGGGGTGTTCGTCTCGCGCAGACGGCGCAACTCGCCTGCGAGACGGCGCTCACGGATGGTCGGCGGCCTTCCTGACATGTGACCGATCATGCCCGCTGTGTAATCGGCCGACAAGCTGATCGACTCAAGTTCCCAAGATCATGTCTGGATTCCTTCCTTAAAACTGTTGCGGACACCATGGCGAGCGCGCACCATGTCAGCAGACCTGCACGGACGGTGACTGTCCGGTCACAGTCACGGCGGGGCGTTCGCTGACGGAGGTGCTCCCCTTGGTGATCGACGAGTTCCCCAACCTGGCCGCGGGCGGTGTGTGCGCGTGGCGGCTCCCCGCCGACGAGACCGGGCCCGCGGCGGCTCGGACGCTGCTGCACAGGACGATGTCCCGGCTCGGGCTGGGACGGGACGTGATCGAAGACGGCAGGCTCGCCGTGTCCGAGACCGCGACGAACGCGCTGCGCCACGCGCGTCCGTCGACCGGCCGTCCGCACCCGCCGCCGGAGCTGTGGATATGGGCCCGGACGGCGCCCGCGCCGCAGCTCGTCGTCTCGGTGTTCGACCACGCGCGGGACGTCCGCCCCCGCACGTCCGGGGCCGGGCTGCTGGACGAGCACGGCAAGGGGCTCGGGCTGCTCTCCGAGTTCACGGCCGGGTGGGGTTCGGCCCCGTCCCGGTCGCGGACGGCGGGCCGCCCCGTGCCCGGTAAGACCGTCTGGTTCGCGCTCCCCCTGCCGGGCGACTGGCCGGGGTGCCGGCTCACCGTGTCGCCGGGGACGGCCGCCCAGTGCCTCCTGCTCGCGATGGCCCGGCGCGGGATGGACGGACGGCGCAGCGGCGACCGGGACGGGATCTCCGTGGTCGAGCTTCCCGGGCTCAACGTCTGGGTCCTGGAGCGCCACTTCACCTGGCGGCCCCAGCCCGAACGGTTCGTCCGCCGTCCGCTGGTGGACCTCCAGGAGACCGTCGAAGACCTCGTCAGGCACTTCGAGGGTTCGAGGGAGTGGCCTGATGCGGCGAAAGCGCCCCACAAAGACGATCTTGGTTGTTGGATGGGTCCTGACGGCCCGAGCACCCCCGAGTGAGGATGGCAGCGTGACGGACGAGACGTCCCCGATCAACTCCGAGATCCCGCAGACCGCCCGCATCTGGAACTACTGGCTGGGCGGCAAGGACAACTTCGAGGTCGACCGGCAGGTCGGCGAGGAGATCCTGAAGGTCATCCCGAACATGGCGCTGATGGCCCGGGCGACGCGCCAGTTCCTGCAGCGCGCCGTGCACCATCTCGCGGCCGATCTGGGCGTCCGGCAGTTCCTCGACATCGGGACGGGCCTGCCGACGGCCGACAACACGCACCAGGTCGCGCAGCGGGCCGTCCCGGACGCGCGGGTGGTGTACGTGGACAACGACCCGCTCGTCCTGACCCACGCGCGGGCTCTGCTGACGGGCACGCCGGAGGGGGCGACCGCGTACCTGCCCGCCGACCTGCGCGAGCCCGAGAAGATCATTACGGGCGCGGCCGAGACGCTCGACTTCGACGAGCCCGTCGCGCTCCTGCTGATGGGGATCCTCGGCCACATGACCGACTACGACGAGGGGCGGTCGATCGTCCGGCGGCTGGTGGACGCGCTGCCGAGCGGCAGCTACCTCGCCCTGTACGACGCCACGAACGTGGTCGACCCGGCGACCGCAGAGGCCATCCAGATCTGGAACCGGTCCGCCGAGCCGCCGTACATCCTGCGGACGCCGGAGCAGCTCGCGGGCTTCTTCGAGGGCCTGGAGCTCCTGCCGCCCGGCCTCGTCTCCTGCCCGCTGTGGCATCCGCCGTCCACCGACATCGGCACGGCCGAGGAGATCGACGAGTTCTGCGGCGTCGCCCGTAAACCCTGAGACCGGTCGGTTCGTCACCGGCGGGCTCTACGCTCACCGGCCATGACAGCCAAAAGGAAGCCGGCCGTGCCGCCGCGGCCGATCGCGGCGGGGGACGTCGTGGCCGCGTTCTGCGCCGAACTCGGCGAGTGGACGGCGGCGCAGATCGTCGGGATCGACGCCGAGTGGGAGAAGGCGGCGGTGCTCGACCTGGACTGGTCCGGGCCCGAGCCCATGTCGGTCGGCGAACTCGGTGACGTGACGCCGCTGAGGATGACGCACCATTCGTGGAACGGGAACCTCGCGTACTGCAATTTCGAGTGGGTGCTTCCGCGCAGTTACAAGGTGGTCGGGCGGATGCCGCTGCTGCACGACGGTCCGTCGAGCAGTTACGGCTTCGGCTGGCGGCTCGGTGACCGGCTCGCCCGGCAGCGGCGGTGGGACGCGGGGGTGCGGGAGGACCCGCCGACCCCGTGGAAGCTGACGTGCACCGGCGACGAGGTCGACGGGACGGCCGAGGCACGTCCGGACGTCACCCACCTGGCCGTCCGGGACGTCGGGACGCTCGACTGCGGGCGGATCGCCCGGCTCTTTCCGAACCTGACGAACCTCGATCTGCGCGGCGATCTCGGGCTGCTCGCGGCGGCGGGACGGCTGAACGAGCTGACGGCGCTGAAGGAGCTCTCCATCGCCGATCTGTTCGGGATGACGAAAGAGGACCGCCTGAAGCCGCGGTGCACGCCCCACCTGGAGGCGTTGTACCTGGACGGCGTCCCGGCCGAGTACGCGAACGCGATGCGCTCGACGTGGCGGCCGGAGATCCCGAACGGGACGCACGTCGAGATCCGCGGCGCCCGCAAACCGGAATGGGTCGCCGAGAACCGGGACAACCCGCTCCGCGACTGGGACGGGCGCGGCAACATCAGCAAGACGAACTTCAAGAAGTCGGTCGCGCAGTACAAGGCGACGCGGCACGCGGTCATGGCGGTGTTCTCGGAGGGTGCTGGGGCCGATCGGCCGCAGCGGCTGACCGGGATCGGGCGCGAGTTCGGAGAGGCGTTCAACGAGTTCGATCGCCGCGCGGGCTTCATCGAGACCGTCGAACGCGAGGAGCTGTTCGACGTGCTGCACCGCATCGCGAAGGACGCCGAGGCCGCGTTCGGCCTCGAACCGGGGTGGGTGTTCGAGAGCCTCGCCTCGGGAACGGAATCCGTCCGCGACTGGTGACCGGTCAGCCGCGGGCGTCCGGCCGGGGGCGCTTCCGCAGGGAGGCGCCCGCGGCGCGTTCGGCGGCGGCGTGCCACCAGGCGGGCGGGGACGGACCGACGATCTCGGAGGTCGGCTGGTCGGGGTGGAGCCCGAGGCGGCGCAGCGCGTCGGGGTCGACGCGGACGTCGTACCGGCCTCGCCAGCGGCCGGTGCGGGGGTCGGGGCCGCAGGCCAGCCCGACGACGACCTCATCGTCGCGGAACGGCGTCCAGTCGATGCCGCGTTCGCGCAGTCAACCCCGCGTCGCCGCCATGGGCGACGGGGCGCCGGGCAGGTTCTCGTACGAGGTGATGAGGATCCAGTCGCCGTGGGCGGTCATATGGCCATGATGCCCGAAGGTTCCGTTGCTTGGCCGGACGGCTGCCGCGTCGCCCCGGGGCCTGGCCGCCGGTAGGGGGACGCGTTCGCCGAGGTCCGCACGGCGGGCAGCGTCGTCCGGCGGGGCACCGGAGGTCTCTCTCGGCGCGGGGCCGGGGCGTCCGGCATCCGGGGGGCCGGGCCGGGCGGGGGCGCGTTAGGGTGTGGGCGGCGACAAGCGGAGGAAGCCGGTGCGAGTCCGGCGCTGTCCCGCAACTGTCACCGGGGAGCGGACCCCACGGAAGGCCACTGCGCGAGCGGGAAGGCCGGGGCGAGCGTCGATCCGGGAGCCAGGAGACTCCGCGTCGCCGCCGCTTCCCTGCGATTCGGGGCGAGGACCCCGGGTGAGGACTCGATTCGCGTGATCCTGCTGCTGTCCACCTCGGACACCGACCTGCTCAGCGCGCGCGCCAGTGGCGCCGACTTCCGTCTCGCGAACCCCGCGCGGGTCGCGGTGGAGGACCTTCCCGGACTCGTCGAAGGCACCGACCTGGTGGTGGTGCGGTTGCTCGGCGGGCGGCGGGCCTGGGAAGAGGGGCTGGACGCCCTCCTCGCGGGGCCCCGGCCGGTGGTGGTGATCAGCGGCGAGCAGGTTCCGGACGCCGAGCTGATGGGGCTGTCGACGGTCCCGGCCGGGGTCGCGGCGGAGGCGCACGCGTATCTCGCGCACGGCGGGCCCGGGAATCTGGGCGAGCTGTTCCGGTTCCTTTCGGACACCGTGCTGCTCACCGGGTTCGGGTTCGCGCCGCCCGCGGAGACGCCCACGTGGGGCGTCCTGGAGCGGGACGCGGCGGACGGCGAAGGGCCGCTGGTCGGGGTCCTGTACTACCGGGCGCACCACCTCGCCGGGAACACCGCGTTCGTGGACGCGCTGTGCCGGGCGATCGAGTCGAAGGGCGGCCGGGCGCTGCCGGTGTTCTGCGCCTCGCTGCGGACGGCCGAGCCCGGGTTGCTGGAGACGCTCGGGCGCGTGGACGCGCTGGTCGTGACGGTCCTGGCGGCGGGCGGGACGAAGCCGGCGCTCGCGGGGGCGGGCGGGGACGACGAGGCGTGGGACGTCGGCGCGCTCGCGGACCTGGACGTCCCGATCCTGCAGGGGCTGTGCCTGACGAGCGAGCGGGCCGCGTGGGAGGAGAACGACGACGGGCTGTCGCCGCTGGACACCGCGACGCAGGTGGCGGTGCCGGAGTTCGACGGGCGGCTGATCACGGTGCCGTTCTCGTTCAAGGAGACGGACGAGGACGGGCTCAGCGTCTACGTGGCCGACGAGGAGCGGGCCGCGCGGGTCGCGGGGATCGCGGTGCGGCACGGGGCGCTGCGGCACGTGGCCCCGGCGGACAAGCGGGTCGCGCTGATGCTTTCGGCGTACCCGACGAAGCACGCGCGGATCGGCAACGCGGTCGGGCTGGACACGCCGGCGAGCGTGGTGCGGCTGCTCGCGGCGCTGCGCGAGCGGGGCTACGACGTCGGGGACGCGCTGCCGGACGAGGGCGACGCGCTGATGCACGCGCTGATCGAGGCGGGCGGGCAGGACGCCGGCTGGCTGACCGAGGAGCAGCTCGAGCGGAACCCGGTGCGGGTCCCGCGGGCCGAGTACGAGGCCTGGTACCGGACGCTGCCGGACGGGCTGCGCGAGGGCATCGAGCGGCACTGGGGGCCGCCGCCGGGCGAGCTGTTCGTGGACGGCGACGACATCGTCCTCGCGGCGCTGCGGTCGGGGAACGTGGTGGTGATGGTGCAGCCGCCGCGCGGGTTCGGGGAGAACCCGGTCGCGATCTACCACGACCCGGACCTGCCGCCGAGCCACCACTACCTGGCCGCGTACCGGTGGCTGGAGGCCGAGTTCGGCGCCCATGCGGTCGTGCACGTGGGCAAGCACGGGAATCTGGAGTGGCTGCCGGGCAAGGCCGCGGGGATGTCCGCCGAGTGCGGGCCCGACGCGGCGCTGGGCGATCTGCCGCTGATCTACCCGTTCCTGGTGAACGACCCCGGTGAGGGCACGCAGGCGAAGCGGCGGGCGCACGCGACGCTCGTCGACCATCTGATCCCGCCGATGGCGCGGGCGGAGAGCTACGGCGACATCGCGCGGCTGGAGCAGCTCCTCGACGAGCACGCGAACGTCGCCGCGATGGACCCGGCGAAGCTTCCGGCGATCCGGGCGCAGATCTGGACGCTGATCCAGGCGGCCCGGCTCGACCACGACCTCGGGCTGGACGACCGTCCGCACGACGCGGAGTTCGACGACTTCCTGCTGCACGTGGACGGGTGGTTGTGCGAGGTCAAGGACGTGCAGATCCGGGACGGCCTGCACGTGCTGGGCGTCGCGCCGGACGGGGGCACCCGGGTCGACCTGGTGCTGGCGATGCTGCGGGCCCGGCAGTTGTGGGGCGGCACGCAGTCGCTTCCGGGGCTGCGTGAAGCGCTCGGCCTGGACGAGAGTTCGTCGGATCGCGCGCAGGTCGACGCGTTCGAGGGGCGGGCGCGCGCGCTGGTCGAGGCCATGGATGACCGGGGCTGGGATCCGTCTGCGGCCGGGGAGGTCGCCGAGGGGAAGGCGGCGGAGATCCTGCGGTTCGCGGCCGAGGAGATCGTGCCCCGGCTGTCGCGGACGTCCGACGAGATCGGCATGGTGCTGCACGCGCTGGACGGCGGGTACGTCCCGGCGGGGCCGAGCGGTTCGCCGCTGCGGGGCCTGATCAACGTCCTGCCGACGGGCCGCAACTTCTACTCGGTCGACCCGAAGGCGGTCCCGTCCCGGCTGGCGTACGAGACGGGCCGCGCGATGGCGGACTCGCTGCTCGAACGGTATCGGGACGAGACGGGCGAGTGGCCGCGCTCGGTGGGCCTGTCGGTGTGGGGCACCAGCGCGATGCGGACGTCGGGCGACGACATCGCCGAGGTGCTCGCGCTGCTCGGCGTCCGCCCGGTGTGGGACGAGGCGTCGCGGCGGGTCACCGGGCTGGAGGCCGTGCCGCTGGAGGAACTGGGGCGCCCGCGCATCGACGTGACGGTCCGGATCAGCGGCTTCTTCCGCGACGCGTTCCCGCACGCGGTGGCGATGCTGGACGACGCGGTCCTGCTGGTGGCCGCGCTGGACGAACGCGACGACGACAACTTCGTGCGCGCGCACGTCCGGGCGGACACGGCGGCGCACGGCGACGAGCGGCGCGCGACCATGCGGGTGTTCGGGTCGCGGCCGGGCGCCTACGGCGCGGGCATCCTGCCGCTGATCGACAGCCGGAACTGGCGCGACGACTCCGACCTCGCCGAGGTGTACGCGGTGTGGGGCGGCTACGCGTACGGGCGCGGCCTGGACGGCGTCCCGGCGCGCGGCGACATGGAGAGCGCGTACCGGCGGATCAGCGTGGCCGCGAAGAACACCGACACGCGCGAGCACGACATCGCCGACTCCGACGACTACTTCCAGTACCACGGCGGGATGATTGCCACGGTGCGGGCCCTCACGGGGAAGGCGCCGAAGGCGTACATCGGCGACAGCACCCGCCCGGACGCCGTCCGGACGCGGACGCTCGACGAGGAGACGTCCCGCGTGTTCCGCGCGCGGGTGGTGAACCCGCGGTGGCTCGCGGCGATGCGCAGGCACGGGTACAAGGGCGCGTTCGAGCTGGCCGCGACGGTCGACTACCTGTTCGGGTACGACGCCACGGCCGGGGTCGTCGCCGACTGGATGTACGAGAAGCTCGCCCGGACGTACGCGCTCGACGAGGAGAACCGCGCGTTCTTCGAGCGGTCGAACCCGTGGGCGCTGCACGGCATCGCCGAACGCCTGCTGGAGGCGGCCGACCGGGGCATGTGGGAGCACCCGGAGCAGGCCACCCTCGACGCGCTCAAGCGGCTCTACCTGGAGGTCGAGGGCGACCTCGAGGACGGCTGACCGGGCGGCGGCGCGGCGCTACCCGGCGCGGCCGGCGGAGCCGAGGAGGTCCTCGAAGGGGACCGGGTTCTCGTAGGGGTCGTCCCGGGCGGGGGCCGGGCGGCCCGCGACCAGGGCGGCCAGTTCGGCGCCCGCGCGGGCGACGCGCTCGCCGAGCGCGTCCTCGCCGCTCCCCCAGTCCGCGGACGCCGCGTACACGGCCGTCGGGACGACGTTCGCCCGCAGGTACGCCAGCAGCGGGCGGACGGCGAAGTCGAGGGCGAGCGAGTGCCGCTCGGTGCCGCCGGTCGCGCCGATCAGCGCGGGCGTCCCGTCCAGGGCGCCGCGGTCGAGGACGTCGAAGAACGTCTTGAACAGGCCGCTGTAGGACGCGTTGAACACCGGCGTGACGGCGACGAGGCCGTCCGCGCCGGTCACGGTCTCGACGGCGGCGCGGAAGTCGCCGGACGGGAAGCCGGTGAGGGTGGCGTCGACCATCGCGTGCGCGTGGTCGCGGAGCTCGACCGGCTCGATGACGACGTCGGCGCCGTGCTCGGCGCGCAGGGCGTCCGCGGCGGCCCCGGCGAGCCGGTCGGCCAGCAGGCGGGTGGACGACGGGCGGCCGAGGCCGGCCGACACGACGGCGAGAGTGCGGGTGGTGCTCATCGGGCCTCCTCGGCGGCCTTCGCGGCGCGGGCCGCGTGCGTCGGGGCGGTGGCCGGGACGTGCGCCGGGCGCAGCGCCTCGAACTCCTTGCGCAGCACGGGGACGACCTCCTCGCCGAGGATGTCGAGCTGCTCCAGGACGGTCTTCAGCGGCAGGCCCGCGTGGTCCATGAGGAAGAGCTGGCGCTGGTAGTCGCCGAAGTGGTCGCGGAACGTCAGCGTCCGGTCGATGACCTGCTGCGGGCTGCCGACGGTGAGCGGCGTCTGGGCCGTGAACTCCTCCAGCGACGGGCCGTGCCCGTACACGGGGGCGTTGTCGAAGTAGGGGCGGAACTCGCGGACGGCGTCCTGGGAGTTCTTGCGCATGAACACCTGCCCGCCGAGCCCGACGATGGCCTGGTCGGCGGAGCCGTGCCCGTAGTGCTCGTAGCGCTGCCGGTAGAGGCCGATGAGCCGCTGGAAGTGCGTGGTGGGCCAGAAGATGTGGTTCGCGAAGAACCCGTCGCCGTAGTAGGCGGCCTGCTCGGCGATCTCCGGGCTGCGGATCGAGCCGTGCCAGACGAACGGCGGGACGCCGTCCAGCGGGCGGGGCGTCGAGGTGAACGACTGCAGCGGCGTGCGGAACTCGCCCTCCCAGTCGACGACGTCCTCGCGCCACAGCCGATGCAGGAGGTGGTAGTTCTCGATCGCGAGCGGGATGCCGTTGCGGATGTCCTGGCCGAACCACGGGTAGACCGGGCCGGTGTTGCCGCGCCCCATCATCAGGTCGACGCGGCCGTCCGCGAGGTGCTGCAGCATCGCGAAGTCCTCGGCGATCTTCACCGGGTCGTTGGTGGTGATCAGCGTGGTCGCGGTCGACAGCACGAGCCGTTCGGTGCGGGCCGCGATGTAGCCGAGCATCGTCGTCGGCGAGGACGGGACGAACGGCGGGTTGTGGTGCTCGCCGCTCGCGAAGACGTCCAGCCCGACCTCCTCGGCCTTCAGCGCGATCGCGACCATGGCCTTGATCCGCTCGGCCTCGGTGGGCGTCCGGCCGTTGGTCGGGTCCATGGTGACGTCGCCGACCGAGAAGATCCCGAACTGCATGTCGGCCTCCCAAATAGTAGAACGTTCAACCATCCTAACCCGGCCCGGCGGGGACCTATTCCAGGGCGCCGGTCAGGCCGGAGCCACGCTGCCGCGCAGCGCGTCGGCCAGCCACAGGACGACCGCGCCCGGAGCGGCCGCGTCCCCGATCACCTCGCCGTTCAGCGCCCAGTACCGGCGCATCCGCGGGTCCTGCTCCGGCGCGACGGCCGGCAGGAGGGAGCGGCGGAACTCCACCGAGTCCCGCTCGCGCCGGCCCGCCGCGTGCGCGTCCACGAACCGCTCCAGGGCCGGTCCCGCCTCCGGTGCCCGGCCCGCGCGCACGAGCGGCATCGCCAGCTCGACGGCCTCGCGCATCCCGTACAGCAGCGTCGGCTCGTCCACGACCCGCTCGGCGTTCCGGCGGCCCCCCTCGCGCAGCCGCCGGAACAGGGCGCGGTCCCCCGCCACCGCGACCATCCCCGCGTACGCGACGACCTGCTCCGGCGTGGGATCGGCCGGCGGCTCGGGCACCGTCATCTCCAGGTGCACCCGCACCACCTCGTCGGGCACCCGCACCACGACCCGGCGGCGCCAGAAGTCCAAGAGCGCCTCGTGCGCCCGCGGCCCGTCCTGCACGGCCGCCAGCAGGTCGAGACGCGCCGCGCGCTCGGCGGGATCCGCGTCCTCGACCGCGCGCAGCGACGCGCGCCGCCACGCCAGCGCCGACAACTCGGCGTCCAGCGCGGCCCGCTCCGCGGCGACCGCCTCGTCCAGCGACCGCTCACCCGCCAGCACGGCCGTGATCGCGGGCAGGCCGAGCCCGAGCCCGCGCAGCCGCCGGACGAGCCGCAGCCGGTCGGCCGCTGCCGCGTCGAACCGCCGGTGCCCGCCCGCGCTGCGCACCGGTTCGAGAATCCCCTCGTCGCAGTAGAACCGGATCGTGCGCACCGGCACCCCGGTGAGCGCCGACAGGTCCCCGATCGCGAGCGATGTGCCGTCCGTCACAGCTACTTGAACCTCCACCGGACTGGAGTTCCTACGGTACGCGTGCACGCACCGGAAGAGAGGAGCGGGACATGGACGTCCTGGACATCACGCGCATCGCGGAAGGGCTGCGGGAGCACACCGCCGGGCTCGCGGACGCCGCCTCCGGCCCGGACCCCGACACGATCGTCCCGACCTGCCCGGAATGGACGCTGCGGGACCTCGTCGGGCACGTCGGCCAGGCCCACCGCTGGGCGGCGGCCATGTTCCGGACCGGCGGCACCGACGTGGCCGTCGAACTCCCCCGCGACGCCCCGGCCGACCCGTCCGGCTGGGGCGCGTGGCTCCGCGAGGGCGCCGCCGAGGCGATCGCCGCGCAGGCCGCGAACCCCGGACCGGTCGCGCACCCGGTGATGGGCGACGCCCCGTCGGCGATGTGGCTGCGCCGGATGCTGCACGACACGTCCGTCCACCACGCCGACGCCGCGATCACCGCCGGGACGCCCTTCACGATCGCGCCCGACCTGGCGGCCGACGAGATCACCGAGACGCTCGGCCTGCTCACCGCCCCCGCCGCCGCGCGCCTCAAGCCCGAGCTCGCCGAACTGCGCGGGACGGGCGAGACGCTGTGCCTGCGGGCCGACGAGCCGTCCGTCCCCGGCTGGCTGATCACCCGGACCCCGGACGCCGCCGTCGTCGAGTACGAGACCCGCGACGCGGACATGACCATCGCGGGCCCCGTCCGCGACCTGATGCTCGTGTTCGCCCGCCGCGTGACCCCGGACGACGCCGCGGTGAAGGTGACCGGCGACCGCGCGCTGCTCGACCACTGGCTGGCCCACACCGCCGTCTGACCGTCGGCCGGAACGGAGCGCAGCGGAGTGAAGGCCCGCCGGCAGACGACCGCCCTTGCGGCGGGCGTGGGGATCCTCCCCACGATGGTGCGTCTGGCCGCCGGCCGCCGGATCCGGCCTCGGCGGAGTGGAGGCGCACCATCGCACGGCCGCCCTTCCCGGGGGCGTGGGGCGGCTCCCCGCGATGCCTCCCCCGTGGGGCGGTCGACGGCCTCGTTCGCGGGGAGGCTGTGGGCTCCCGCGACGCCCCGTCCGGCCGGGGGCTCGGGCGGGGTGTGCGCGAAGGCGCGCCCTGGTTCGTTCGGGTCCGTCAGAATGGCGCGATGGCGGACGGGTGGCGGCTGGTGTGGGACGCGGTACCGGGGCGGGACGGGCTGGAGGCGTTCGCGAGCGTCGAGGACGACCGGGCGGGGTCGCATCCGGGCGTCCGGCACATCAAGGCGCTCGGGACGATGTACCGGTTCGACATCCACCATCCCGGCGACGTCGACCGGTCGCCCGACCGGCAGCGGCAGGAGGTCAAGGGGATGCGCGCGGGCGGCCGGAAACTGGTCGCGGGGCGCGGCGAGACGTGGCGGTTCACCTGGTCGTGGTACCTGACGGGCGCGCTGCGGGCCACGACGAGCTTCACGCACGTCCACCAGATGTTCGCGGGCGGGAAGGGCGGCTCGCCGGTGCTGGTGACGTCGCTGCGGCGGCGCGGCGGACGCGACCTGCTGGAGCTGAACGCGATCCATGCGGGCGTCGTGGCCGGGGAGACCGAACTGCGGCCGCTGCGGAGCCGGTGGATCGACGTCGAGCTGGAGGCCCGGTTCGCCGAGGCCGGGAGCGTCCGGTGGCGGGTGTCGTCCGAGGACGGCGTGGCGATCGACGTCGCGCGGGACGGTCTCGACCTGTGGAACGACAAGGGCGATATCGCCCCCAAATGGGGCATCTACCGGTCGTTGAAGGACGCGAAGCGGCTGTCCGACGCGCACCTGCTGATCAAGGACCTGCGGGCGTACCGCCCGGCGTGATCGAGTCGAGGATCCGCCCGAGGCTGTAGCGGGTCAGGTCGTCCTCCTCGGCGGCCAGCGCGGCGAGGATCACCGGACGGCACTCCGCGGCGCACGCCTTCTTGCCCAGAATGTGAACCGCGGTACTCCGGCGGTCCCCGTCGCGGTCGCCGAGGGCGCGGTGCACGACCTCGTGGACCGGGCCGCCGGGCCGCAGCGCGCCCGGCGGCTCGCCGCGCCGCACGCTGCGCAGCGTCCCCCACATGGCGAGGTCGCGCGCGGCGCCGCGCAGATCGTCCAGCAGCCGGGCCCAGTCGGCGGCTGGCGGCGGCGCCTCCGCCTCGACGAGCGCGACCAGCGCCCCCGCCCGCACCTGCGGGTCCGGGTCGCCGCGCATCAGTTCACGCGCGTCCGCGGCCCAGTAGCGGGCGGGCACGGCCATCGCCCGGGCGGTGCCGAGGCCCAGCCGGTACAGCGTCTCGTACCGGATCACGGGGTCCGGGTCCGCCAGCAGGACGGGCACGGACCGCGGCCGCGCCGACCGCCCGGCGAACCGCAGCAGGTGGCGCGCGGCCGCCCGCCGCACCGGGACGGCGGGGTCGGTGAGGGCGGCGTGCAGCATCGGCTCGATCCAGGGGACGTCCCCGTGCGCGAGGCCGAGCGTGGCGACGGCGGCGGCGCGCACGTCCGGGTCGGGGTCGCGCAGCAGCGGGCGGGCGGCGGCGACGGCGTTCCGCCGGTCGTCCGGTGCGGAGGAGCCGGTCGGAAGCTCGTCGAGGGCCGCCGCGCGGGCACGCGGGCCGGGATCGGCGAGCAGCCCGGCCAGGACGTGGTCCGCGCCCAGCGCGGCGGCCGCCGCGGCCCGGACCTCCGGATCGGGGTCGGCGAGCAGCGGACGGAGCGCCGCCGCGGCCTCCGCGTGCTCCAGCGCCGCCGAGCGGAGTTCGGGGGCCTGCTCGGCGAGCAGCGGACGGAGGGCCGACTCGGCCTTCGCGAACTCCGCCGCGCCCGGGAGGGCCACCGAGCGGACCACCGAGCGGACCGCGATGCGCCGGACGCGCGCGTCCCGGGCGCGCAGGAGGGGCAGGGAGTAGCGGCCGACATCGCGGCGGACCCGCGGCAGGGCCCAGGCGGCGGCCGCCCGGACGTGCGGGGACGGCGCGTCCAGGGCCATCTCCGCCAGTGCCCTGCAATCGGCCGGCAGCGCCTGTTCCGCCACCCGGTTGCCCGTGCGGGCCGCGTAGACGTGCGTGGCCCAGAGGACCTCGTCCTGGTCGGAGTCGTCGCGTTCCCTGGGGAACGACCAGCCCAGGCGGTCGAAGTCCGAACCGGACCCGTACCGCCGCGCGGACGGGTCGTCCAGCCACTCCTCGTACCAGGCGAGGAAATCGGGGGCCGGGTGGTAGATCGGCGGGAACCACTCGTGACTCGCGTCCACGAGGACGACGCGGCCGCGCCCCGGGCCGGACAGGACGAGCCGCGACTCCGGCTCGGCGGTCTCGTGGTACTCCCACTCGATGTCGTGCTGCCGCGCGAGCGGGATGCTCCCGCGATACCGCGTCCAGTACCTCCACTCGGCCGTCTCCCGGCGCCACCTGCCCGGGAGGTCGCCCGGCCCGTAGGGGAACTCCCCCGAGAGCCGGGGGTCGCAGACGCCGACGTCGAGGGCCCGCAGTCCCTCGTAAGGGCCGGGGCCGCCGTTGCCGATCGTGGTGACGAACCGGCGGTAGGCGTCCGGCAGCCGGATCCCGTTGAGCTCCTCGAACGCCGCCACCCGTTCCTCCGGCAGCGGCGGGCCGAACGCGGGCGCGTCACCGTCCGCCCGCAGGGCCTGGAGTCTTTCCGTCACCCGCGCGAGACGTTCTTCGATCATCGCGAATCGGACGGACCGCGGCGCCCGGCGGTTCCGCGCGGCTCAGGCGGGCGAGTCGGCGGTGGCGAGGACGGCCTGGATCTCGAGGGCGATCGCGATCGTGTCGCCGAGCATGACCTTGTCGCCCTGCAGCGGCACGTTGAACTCGATGCCGAAGTCGCCGCGGCTGATGGACGTCGTGGCGGTGAAGCCCGCGCGGGTGCCGCCCCACGGGTCGGGGCTGATGCCGTGGAACTCGGTCAGCAGCCGCACCGGGCGGGTGACGTCCTTGATCGTCAGCTCGCCGTCGACCTGGTAGCGCGGGTTGCGGGCGCGGCGGCCGATCGCGGCCCGTTCGACGCGGTGGCCCTCGAAGGTCATGACCGGGTGGTTGCCGACGTCGAGGAAGTCGGCCGAGCGGACGTGCGCGTCCCGTTCCTCGCTGCGGGTGTCGATCGAGGCCATCCGGATCTCGGCGCGGGCGCGGGAGTCGAGCGGGTCCGCGCCGATCTCGACCTCGCCGGAGAAGTCGGTGAACGAGCCGCGCACCGTCGTCATCAGGTGCCGCACCGTGAACGTGATCTCCGAATGCACCGGGTCGACGGTCCAGCGCCCGGCTTCGAGGTCGGACACCTCGGCCCCCATGAATCCCCCCAAATAGCGACAACTCCGAAAAACTACCTCATACCTCCACAAGATCGCCTAGCGTGGAGGGGTCTGACCTGTCGTTCGAGGGGAATGCTCCGCTTGTGATCGGAGACCACGTGCTCGTCGGATACGTCCACGACACCGGCGGCCGGGAGGCGCTCGAGCTCGCGCGGGCCATCGTGGCGGTGACCGGCGGCCGGCTGAGCGTCGCGACCGTCCACGCACCCGACCGGCCGGGCGCCGCGAGCGAGGCGCACACCGTGCTGGAGCAGGCGTCCGCGCTCCTGGAGGAGGAGCCCGCGGAACTGCACGCCCAGGAGGGACGCAGCGTGGGGCGGGGGCTGACCGCGCTCGCCGGGCGGGTCGGCGCGGACGTCATCGTCGTGGGCTCGCCCGAGGGCGGGGCGCACGGGCGCATCGGCGTCGGCGCCGCCGCCGACCACCTGCTGCACTCGGCGACGGAGGCCGTGATGCTCGCCCCGTCCGGGTACACCGCGCGCGACGGCCTCGACCGGATCACGGTCATGTACGTGCGGCGCCCGCAGTGCGACGAGGCGGTGGTGCGCGCGGCCGTCGCCGCCGAACGGCTCGGCGTGCCGCTCCGGCTCGTCACGCTCTGTCTCGGCGAGGACCCCGAACGGCTCCGCGACGACCAGGCGCTGGCGATCAGGATGGCGCTCGAGTCGGCGGACGTCCCGGCCGAGGACGTCACCGCCGAGCTCGCCGAGGGCGCCGACGTCGCGGCCGCGATGGACGACGTCGTCTGGGCCGAAGGCGAGCTGCTCGTCTGCGCGTCCAGCGAGGACGCGGCCGCCCACCGCGTGTTCCTGGGCGAGGTGGCGCTCAAGGTCCTGCGGGCGGCGCCGTGCCCGGTGACCGTCCTCCCGAGGGGCTACTTCTGAGTAGTCGGAAATGACCGCTTCCCCGGATCGGCTTGCCGCCTGCTCTTTACCTCCGCTACATTCCGTCGAGATCAGAACGTGACCTTGATCGGGGGGAGCGGCATGGACCCCGTCGGCGAGAAGCTGCTCGAGGTGGCCCGGAAGGAACTGGGCTACACCGAGAAGGACGACGGCTACACCAAGTTCGGCGACTGGTGGACGGAGAACGTCGACGACGACCACAACCCGTACTTCACGACGGCGCCCTGGTGCGACATGTTCCTCGCCTGGGCCGCCGACAAGGCGGGCGTCACCGAGCAGGCCGGCCAGTTCGCCGCCACCCCGGACCACGCGAAGTGGTTCGAGGACCACGACGCCTGGGGCGACGACCCCGAGCCCGGCGCCATCGTCTTCTTCGACTGGAGCGGGTCGAAGGACCTCGACCAGATCGACCACGTCGGCATCGTCGAGAAGGTCGACGGCAAGACGATCCGCACGATCGAGGGCAACGCCGACGGGTACAAGCTGACCCGCAAGACCCGCGACATGGACCACGTCGTCGGCTTCGGCTATCCCGGCAAGGTCCAGGTGGCGCGGAAGTACACCCCCAAGCACGCGGCGCCCGCCCCCAAGGTCGACCAGCTCGCCAACCCGCGCGCCGCCACCGGCTCCCACGAGAAGGACCACGGCGCCCCCGCCGAACACCAGCATCCGGTCCAGGAGGTCGCGCTCGGCGGCGTCCTCGCCCTGGTCCTGTGCGGCACGGCCGCCCTGGCCGTCGGCCGCGCGGCCGCCGCCAAGACCCCGGCCGCACCGCCCATCCGCGTCCGCAAGCGCGGCAAGCACCACCGGCCCGCCGTCCCCGCCGCCCTCCCCGCCGACGTCACCCCCGCCGACCTGGACGCCGCCGAGGCCGGCACCACGGTCATGCCCGTGCTGTCGCTGGCCGCCGCCCACGAAGCCGAGGACCGGGAGTTCTGGGGCCGCATCGCCCACCTCGAAGAGGACAAGGAACTCGCGTTCTGGAACTCCCTGCACGCCGAGACCGTCGACTCGTCCGCCGACGAGTACGCAACCGGTCTGAAGTTCCGCTAGAGTTGTCCATGTCGCCAGGGGGCGAGCCCCCGGAGGACAAGCGGACGTGGCTCAGTTGGTAGAGCATCACCTTGCCAAGGTGAGGGTCGCGGGTTCGAATCCCGTCGTCCGCTCTGAATGAGGCCCAGGCGGCCTCGCTCTGGTGGAGTGGCCGAGAGGCGAGGCAACGGCCTGCAAAGCCGTGTACACGGGTTCAAATCCCGTCTCCACCTCGCGACGCGTTTGCGCAAGGGCGATTAGCTCAGTGGGAGAGCGCTACCTTGACACGGTAGAGGTCACTGGTTCAATCCCAGTATCGCCCACTTCGAGGCGGTGCGGGCTGCTTGATGCAAGCATCCGCGCAACGACCCGAGGTGTTCGTCCGGGGCCACGATCCCCGGCCTCCGATGGGAACTCCGCCCCCACGCCCCGCCCATCGGGCGATGCGGGCCACTCCCAACGCGCGGCCGACCGCAGTACGCCTTCCCGCACGCGGCCGCAAGCCCCCGCCGGGTTCACGGCCTTCCCCCCTCTCCGTGAACGACCCCGAACCCGAGCACGGTGCGACGACTGCCGGTCACCCGCGCCCCTGCGAGGACCCCGCCGACTCCCCCGCCTCCCCTTGATCGTTCGCCGCCGCGCCTGCGAACGGACGGGCGGATCGACCCGGATGCACCGGTTCCGGACACGACTATTAGGCTTGCCTAACTTTGACCTCGAAGGGGGCGGGTATGGCGGGCGGGCGGGACGTGCTGTGGGGCGCGGTTCGCGGGCAGCGCGGGGACGTGACGGTCGCAGCGGTACTGGCGTCGGGGCACCAGATCGGCGAGACGTTCGTGCCGGTGCTCATCGGGGTGGCGATCGACGCGGCGGTGGGGACCGGCGACGGTCGTGCGCTGCTCGTGTGGCTGGGCGTGCTGGCGGCCGTGTACGCGGGACTGTCGTGGTCGTTCCGGATCGGCGCGTACAAGGGCGAGCGGGCCGGGGCGCGGGCGGCGCACGAGCTGCGGACGGCGATCGTGGCGCGGGTGCTGGATCCGCGGGGCGGGGCCGAACGGGGACGGCTCCCCGGGGCGCTCGCGTCGATCGCGACGGAGGACGCCCGCCGGGTCGGTGCGGTCAACGTCGCGCTGATGGCCGGGATCGCGGCGGTCGTCGCGCTCGTGGCGAGCGCCGTGGTGCTGCTCGGGATCTCGGTGCCGCTGGGGCTGCTGGTGCTGCTCGGGGCGCCGCCGCTGCTGTGGGCCGGGCATCTGCTGAGCAAGCCGCTGGAGCGGCGCAGCCGCGCGGAGCAGGAGCGGGGCGCGCACGCGTCGGCGGTCGCGGCCGACCTGGTCGGCGGGCTGCGGGTGCTGAAGGGCATCGGCGCGGAGCGGGCGGCGGTGGAGCGGTACCGGACGACGAGCGCCCGGTCGCTGGAGGCGACGCTGCGGGCGGCGCGGGCCGAGGCGTGGCAGAACGGGACGGTGCTGGCGCTCACGGGGATCTTCATCGCGGTCGTCGCCCTCGTCGGCGGGCGGCTCGCCGCCGCGGGGGACATCGGCCTCGGGGAGCTGGTGAGCGCGGTCGGGCTGGCGTTGCTGCTGCTGGGGCCGCTGTCGACGCTGTCGTGGGTGAACACCGAGCTGGCGCAGGGACGGGCGTCGGCGGCGCGGATCGCGGAGGTGCTGGCGGCGCCGGAGGCGGTCCCGGCGGGGACCGCGGAGCCGCCGCGCGCGGTGGACGGACGGGTGCGGCTGCGCGACGTCGTGTGCGGTTCGCTGGCCGGGCTGACCCTGGAGGCGGAGCCCGGCGAGCTGCTGGGCGTCGTGGCCGACCCGGCCGACGCGTGGAACCTCCTGCGCTGCCTGGGGCGGGAGGCCGACCCGGACGCGGGCGCCGTCGAGCTCGACGGGGTCCCGCTCGCGACGCTGCCGCCGGGCGCGGTGCGCGCGTCGATCCTCGTCGCGCCGCACGACGCCGACCTGTTCGCGGGCGGGCTGGAGGACAACGTGGCGGCGGTCGCGAGGATCGACGTGGGCAAGGCGATGGCGGCCGCGGGGGCCGACGAGGTGCTGCGGGACGCCGTCCTCGGGGAGCGGGGGCGGACGCTGTCGGGCGGGCAGCGGCAGCGGGTGGCGCTGGCGCGCGCCCTCGCGGCGGACGCGGACGTCCTGGTGCTGCACGATCCGACGACGGCGGTGGACGCGGTCACCGAGGCGCGCATCGCCGAGGGGTTGCGGGCGATCCGGACGGGACGGACGACGATCGTGGTGACGGCGAGCCCGGCGCTGCTGGCGGTCGCCGACCGGGTGGTGCTGCTGGCGGAGGGCCGGGTGGCGGCGGCGGGCGCCCACGCCGAGCTGGCCCGGCGCGCGGACTACCGGACGGCGGTGCTGTCGTGACTCGGCTTCCCACGGCGAGCGGCGCCCGGACGCGGGCGGTGCTGGGCGAACTGGTCCGGCCGCACCGCGGCCTGGCGGCGGCCGGGTTCGGGGTGCTGACGGCGGCGACGGCCACCGGTCTGCTGACCGCACCGCTGGTGGGGCGGATCGTCGACACCGTCGCGCAGGGGCGGGACCCGGACGCCATCACGTGGATCGTCGCCGGGCTGATCGCCGTGGCGATCATCCAGGGCGTCACGACCGCGGCGGGGCTGTCGCTGATCTCCCGGCTCGGCGAGACGGTGCTGGCGCGGCTGCGGGAGCGGTTCGTCGAGCGGGCGCTGCACCTGCCGCTGGACGAACTGGAGCGTGCGGGCTCGGGCGACCTCGTCGCGCGGGTCACCGGGGACGTCTCGCTGGTCGCGGAGGCGGTGCGGCGGGCGCTGCCCGAGCTGGTGCGGTCGTCGCTGGCGATCGTCCTGACGCTGGGCGCGCTCGCGCTGCTGGACTGGCGGTTCCTGCTCGCGGCGCTGTGCGCGGCGCCGGTGCAGGCGTACACGGCGCGGTGGTACGTGCGGCGCGCCGTGCCGCTGTACGCGGAGCAGCGGGTGGCGAACGGGACGCAGCAGCAGCAGTTGCTGGATTCCATCGGCGGTGCGGCGACCGTGCGGGCGTTCCGGCTGGAGGACGAGCACACGGGGCTCGTCGCGCGGAAGTCGCGGGCACTGGTCGACCTGACGATGCGCACGATCCATCTGGTGCTGCGGTTCTACTGCCGGCTGCACGTGGCGGAGTACACCGGGCTCGCGGCGGTGCTGGTCGCGGGGTTCGTGCTGGTGAGCGGCGGCCACGCGTCGATCGGGACGGCGACGGCGGCGGCGCTGTACTTCCACAACCTGTTCGCGCCGATGAACACGGTCCTGGTCCTGATCGACGACGCGCAGGCGGCCGGGGCGGGGCTCGCGCGGCTCGTCGGGGTCGCCGACCGCCCGGCGCCGGGGGCGCCGGTGCGGGCCGCGGCCGGCGACGGCTCGGTGACGGTCGAGGCGGTCGCGCACGAGTACGTGCCGGGACGTCCGGTGCTGCACGGGATCGACCTGCGGGTGCGGCCCGGGGAGCGGGTCGCGCTGGTGGGCGCGAGCGGCGCCGGGAAGACGACGCTGGCCAAGCTGGTGGCGGGCGTGCACGAGCCGTCGGCCGGTACGGTCCGGGCGGACGGCGTCGCGCTGGTGACGCAGGAGGTGCACGTCTTCGCCGGGACGCTGGCCGAGGATCTGCGGCTCGCGGACCCGGACGCGCCGGCCGAGCGCCTGCGCGACGCGCTCGCGCGGGTCGGGGCCCTGGAGTGGGCGGAGGAGGAACTGCCGGACGGGTTCGGCACCGTCGTCGGGGAGGGCGGGCACCGGCTGTCGAGCGCGCGGGCGCAGCAGCTCGCGCTGGCCCGGCTGATCCTCGCGGACCCCCGCGTGGCCGTGCTGGACGAGGCGACGGCGGAGGCGGGCAGCGCGGGCGCGAAGGTCCTGGAGCGGGCGGCGGAGCGCGCTCTGGAGGGACGGACGGCGCTGGTGGTCGCGCACCGGCTGACGCAGGCCGCGTCCGCCGACCGGGTGGTGGTGATGGACGGCGGGCGCGTCGTGGAGAGCGGCACGCACGCGGAGCTGCTGGCGGCGGGCGGCGCCTACGCGGAACTGTGGTCGGCGTGGTCGGGGGCGCGGGACGCCTAGGAGAGCGACTTGAGGCGGTGCGCCGGCAGTTCCAGGACGGTGACGTCGCGCGCCCACGCGGGGACCTCGGCGCGGGCCTCGCGCTTGGTGAGCCCGCGGGCGCGCATGAGGGCGTCCCGCCAGGCGTTCGCGACCTTCCCGTGCGCGCGGTCCATCAGCGTGCGGGCGAGCGTCCCGGACGGGGGGCGGCGGACGGCGTCCACGTGCGTCCCGCGGCCGGTCAGCTCGTACACCGGCGCGAGGATCTCGGCGGGTTCGGCGGGGTCGGCGGCGGTGAACACGCGCACGCGTTCGGCGCGGGTGGCGAGCAGGACGCGGACGAGCGCGGGTTCGAGCCCGGGCGGCAGCGCGATCGCGGCACGGCGGACGGTCGCGGCGTAGGGCTTGTCCAGCCAGGTCGTCAGCCGGACGCGCGGGACGCCCGGCAGCACGTCCTTCGGCCAGGCCCCGACGAGGACGTCGGGGCCGAGGTCGGCGACCGACGCGGCGGTCAGCTCCGGCCCGGCCGCCGACTCCACCGACTGCGGGCCGTGCGTGTAGATGGCGGAGGCGAACCGCCCGGCGCGGGCGAGGGCGGCGGGCATGGTCTTCGTGGTGGGGCGCAGGACGTACAGGTCGGCGGCCGACCCGATCGCCTCGGCACCGAAGTAGCGGTTGAAGTCGGGGTAGATCGCCTCGGAGAGGAGGTTCAGCTCGCCGAGGGCGTGCTGCACCTTGAGGGCGAGGGCCGGGGTCAGGTCCCCGGCGCCGTAGGCGAGCAGGACGCGGCCCCGCGCGTGGTCGCCGAGGCCCTCGGCGGCGCGGGCGGCGAACAGCCCGACGCCGTCCGGCGTGTAGGGCGGGTCGGTGATCGCGAGGTCGTGGTCGCGGGCCGAGGGCGGCAGGCCGAGCCGCAGGTCGGCCCAGCGGGTGCGGACGTCCAGGCCGAGCCTCTCCGCCTCGGCGTCGATGTAGGCGAGGATGCGGTCGTCGATGTCGACGACGGTGGTCCGGACGTGCGGGTGGATCAGCCCGACGGCGAGCGACGTCAGGTCGTGGTCGCCGACGCACAGCAGTCGGGGGGCGGGTGCGCCCGGCGGCAGGAAGCGGGCGCCGAGGAACAGCGCCCGGCGGACGACGGTCTCGGGGGTGGCGGACACGTGGTCGAGCGCCCGCCGCGCGCGGGGCGCGCGGGCGATGAGGTCGGCGAGGCGCTCGACGTCCGCGGCGTGCCGGGGCAGGAGGTGCCCGACGGGGTCGGCCGGGGCGGAGTGCGGCGGGACGGGCGCGGCGGCCGCGCGGCGGTAGCGGTCGCCGGACCGCTCGACCGGGACGGTGCGCAGCAGCGCCTCGATCGAGCGGCGCGGCGCGGCCGTCGCGCGGACGAGCTCGGCGCGGGTCCGCCACCCCTCGGCGAGGAGGGCGAGGGCGGCGTGGACCCGCGTCGGGTCCATGCCGTCCACGACCGGCAGCGCCGCGTCCTCGCCGCCCGCGTCCTCGCCGAGCTCACGGGTCCCGGGTTCGTCCATCCGGGCAGTTTATTGCCCGCCGGTCAGTAGCCGGGTCCGCTGAGCAGGCCGCCGTCGACGAGGATCTCCGTGCCGGTGCAGTACGCCGACTCGTCGGACGCCAGGTAGACGGCGGCGCCCGCGACGTCGTCCGGCTCGCCCCAGCGCGGGATCGGCAGCGCCTTGAAGAACGCGTCGGGGTCGATGCCGACGCCGTCGGCGACGCCCGGGTCGAGGGCCAGCTCGGTGGCGATGCCGCCGGGATGGATCGAGTTGACCCGGATGCCGAACCGGCCGAGCTCCTGCGCGGCGGCCTTGGTGACGCCGCGGACGCCGAACTTGCTCGCCGCGTACGCCGACAGGCCCGCGGCGGCCGCGTACCCCTCGATGGACGACGTGTTGACGATGGAGCCGCCGCCGGACGCCTTCATCGGCTCGACGACCGCCTTCACGCCCAGCCAGGGGCCGATCAGGTTGACGTCGAGGACCTGCCGGAGCTGCTCCTCCGTCATGTCGGCCAGGAGCCGGTAGCGGAGGATCCCGGCGTTGTTGACCAGGACGTTCAGGCCGCCGAACCGGTTCACGGTCTCCCGCACCGCGTTCGTCCAGTCGTCCTGTTTCGTCACGTCCATGGGGACGAACACCGCGCCGGTGTCGGCGGCGAGCGCCGCGCCGCGGTCGTGCAGGAGGTCGCCGAACACGACCTTCGCGCCCTCGGCGACGAACCGGCGCACGTGCGCCGCGCCGATGCCGCGGGCACCGCCGGTGATCAGCGCGATCTTGCCGTCGAGTCTTGCCATGGATCCCTCATTCCGGAAAGGCGATGGTCACGCGGCCCTCGGCCACCGCCCGGTCGATGGAGGCCCGCAGCGCCGTGCAGTGCGGCACGCGGGCGGCGGGCTCGCCGGCGGCCACCCGCGGGGCGATCTCCCCGCAGGCGGCCGCGGCGTCGGTCGTCCACTGGACGCTGGTGTGCGGCGGGGTGATCTTCTCGACGAGCACCCGGGTGCCGCACGCGCCGCAGTCGACCGGCTGCGCGCTCACGTGCGCTGCGACGCCGGGATCATCGAGAACGAGACGCCGTTGGCGACGTTCTCGGCGACCTCCCGCCGCCACGTCTCCACGGCGCGGGACGTGTCGATCTCGAACTCGAACCGGTTCGTCATCTCGGGCGTGACGTCCTCGACGTCCACGTAGAACTGCTCGTACCAGCGGCGGAGCTGGTAGACGGGGCCGTCCTGGTCGCACAGGAGCGGGTTGTCGATCGGGGCCTTGTTCTTCCAGATCTCGACGTCCTGCAGGAAGCCGAGCCCGACGCCCTCGGCGACCTGGGCCGCCATCGCGTCGGCCTCCTCGTCGGACATGCCGGGGAACTTCTTGACGATCGCGCCCCACTGCAGCATGAAGCTGCTGGACGAGATCGGGTAGTGGCAGTTGATCAGGACGGTCTCGACCGTGACGCCCTCCGCCTCGTTCCACAGGTAGTCGATCATGTAGGACGGCCCGTAGTACGCCGCCTCGGACCGCTGGTTGATCTTCTGGTCGGCGGGGCCCGGGATCATCCCCAGGTGGGCGTCGTCGCGGGACGTCCCGTCGAAGTACTGGGTCGCGACGTGCCCCTCGAAGACGTTCTTGAAGTACGTCGGGAGGGCGTAGTGGACGTAGAAGAAGTGCGCCATGTCGACGACGTTGTCGACGATCTCTCGGCAGTGGGAGTTCTCGACGCGGAGCGTGTTCCACGTCCAGTTGCTCCACTCGTCGCTGAACGCGCCCTCGATGCGCGGGATCGTCACGTCCGGCGGCGGCGGGTTGCCCTGCGGGTCGTTCCAGACGAACAACTGCCCGTTCTCCTCCAGCGTCGGCCAGGAGGCGGTGCGGGCGACGCGGGGCACGCGCTTGGCGTACGGGATGCCGGCGCAGCGGCCGTCCCCGCCCCAGCGCCAGTCGTGGAACGGGCACGCGATCGCATCGCCCTTGACGGTGCCCTGGCTGAGGTTCCCGCCCATGTGGGGGCAGAAGCCGTTGAGGACGTGCAGGCCGCCGCTCTCGCCCTGGAACACGACGAGCGTGGTGCCGAACGCCTCGACGGCGTGCGGCTTCCCGTCCTTGAACGAGTCGGCCAGGCCGAGGCAGTGCCAGCCCCGGGCGAACCGCTCGGGCGGCGGCGCGGCCTCGATGACGCGGTGGTTCATGCCTTTCCTCCCTGTGTGACGGCGTTCTGCGCTGCGGCGATGTGCGTGGCGGCGACGTAGCCGAACGTCATGGCGGGGCCGATGGTGGCGCCCGGGCCGGGGTAGGTCTCGCCGGTCACGGCGGCGGAGCAGTTCCCGGTGGCGTACAGGCCGGCGATCGGGGTGCCGTCCTCGCGGAGGACGCGCGCGTCGGCGTCGGTGACGAGCCCGCCCTTCGTGCCGATGTCGCCCGGGACGACCCGGACCGCGTGGAACGGGCCCTTCTCCAGCGGAGCGAGGTTCGGGTTCGGCAGCGTCGGATCGCCGTAGTAGTTGTCGTAGGCGCTGTCGCCCCGCCGGAAGTCGGCGTCCTTCCCCGCACGGGCGAACCCGTTGAACCGCTCGATCGTCGCTTCGAGCTTCGCCGCGGGGACGCCGATCTCGGCGGCGAGCTCGGCGGGCGTCCGCCCGGTCCTGACGGCGCCGGTCTCGTGCCAGCGCTTCGGGAACTTCTGGCCCGGGAACAGCCCGACGACGATGTAGCGCGCCTTGGCCCGCGCGTCGATGATCATCCACGAGTTCATCGCGGGCTCGCCGTGCTCGTACATCCGGTCGACGAACTCGTGGTACGGCAGCGACTCCCGGGCGTACCGTTCCCCGTTCCCGTCCACGATCACCATCGCGGGGACGGCCCGGTCGGCCACGAGGAAGAACGGCGGCCCGTCCGGCGTCGGGACCGACGGCGCGCCCCACACCTTGTCCATCAGGTCGACGGCCGCGCCCGCGCGGAGGCCGGCGAGCAGTGTGTCGCCCGTCTGCCCCTCGGCGGCGTGCGTCCAGTCGGTGGTGGTGGGCGACGGGAGGTACTTCTCGCGCAGGTCCTGCGCGTGCGAGAACCCGCCGGCGGCCAGGATCACCCCGTGCCGCGCCCGCACGGTCGTCTCGCGGCCGCCCCGGTGGACGCGTACGCCGGTGACGCGGCCGTCCTCGATCACCAGGTCGCGGAACGGGCTGTCCAGCCACAGCTCGCCGCCCGCCTCGGCCAGCGCCAGCCGCAGCCGCGCGACGAGCGCCTCGCCGAGGGACAGCAGCCTGCGGCCGGTGAGCAGGGCGCCGACCGCGCGCAGCCCCACGCGGACGGCGGTGCGCTTGCCCTTCCAGGTGCGGGTGACCATGTTGAGCTTGCCGAAGTCGGCGGAGGTCATCGTGAGGCCGTAGGTGGGGAGCCCGGCG
Source organism: Actinomadura sediminis (assembly GCF_042675525.1). Taxonomy (NCBI): domain Bacteria; kingdom Bacillati; phylum Actinomycetota; class Actinomycetes; order Streptosporangiales; family Thermomonosporaceae; genus Actinomadura; species Actinomadura sediminis. The sequence continues at coordinate 11,431 of NZ_JBHTJA010000043.1, read as the reverse complement.
CGGCGCATCCGCGCGAACTCGGGGCCGAGCCTGCGGCCGTCCACGATGCACGGTTCCACCGACCGTCCCTCCGGCTTCCCGCCCGGCCGCTCCGGGTAGTAGTCGGAGTAGCCGGGGGTGTAGACGAACCGCACCCACCGCGTCCGGTCGTGCAGGTACCTCAGCATCTCCGGCCCGCGCGCCAGATAGGCGTCCTTGCGTTCGGCGGGGACCCGCTCCCCCACCGTCGCGTCCAGGTAGGCGCGCGCGTTCTCGGGGGTGTCGCGCTGCCCCGCCTCCTCCAGGTACAGGTTGTTCGGCACCCAGATGGCACCGCCCGACAGCGACGTGGAGCCGCCGAACCGGCCGGTCTTCTCGATGACGACCGCGGACAGCCCGCGCAGCCGTGCGGTGAGGGCCGCGGTGAGCCCGCCCGCGCCGGAACCGACCACCACGACGTCGTACTCGTGCTCGTGCTCTCTGTCCATGTCCGCTGAGTCCATGTCGGCTGAGTCCATGTCCGCTGAGTCCATGTGCGTCTCCGGCTAGGCGTCGGCCACGGCGTGGTCGCTGGTGAAGTAGTCGCCGCGGTAGTAGAGCAGGGGGCCGCCGCCGTCGCGCGCGTCCAGTTCCCGGACGGAGCCGACCACGATCAGATGGTCGCCCGCCTCGTGGACGTCGGCAATGGTGCAGTCGACGGTGGCGAGGGCCCCGTCGAGGTGGGCGGTGCCGTGCGGCGAACGGGTCCAGGAGAGGCCCGCGAACTTGTCGCCGCCGCTCACCGCGAACGCGCGGCACACGTCCCGCTGGCCGGCGGCGAGGACGTTCACCGCGAAACGTCCGGTCCCGGCCATCTTCGGCCAGCTCGTCGACGTCCGCGCGACGCAGAACAGGACGAGCGGCGGGTCCAGGGACAGCGACGCGAACGACTGGCACGCGAAGCCCGCCGGGCGCCCGGCGGCGTCGATCGAGGTGACGACGGTGATCCCGGACGCGAACCGGCCGAGCGCGTCCCGGAACGCGGCCTCGCCGGGGGCGGGTGCGGGCGCCGTCACAGCATCACGTCCGTGACCTCGAGGCCGAGCGCGCCCTGACCGTACAGCGACAGTGCGCGCTCGGGGTCGTTGACGGCGTGGACGCGGCCCGCGTGGGCGTCGCGCCACGCGCGTCCCACCGGGTTGCCCTCGCCGAGCGCGCGCCCGCCGGCGTTCTCGAACAGCAGGTCGACGGCCTTGATCGCGCGGGCGGTGCCGAGGACCTGGTCGCGGCGGGTGCGGAGCCTCAGCTTGAGGCCGAACTCCCGCCCGGCCTCGGCGTCGGCCATCAGGTCGCGGATGTTGCGTTCCATCAGCGTCCACGACGCGTCGATCTCGCCGGCGGCGGTGGCGATGCGGACGTGCGCGTGCGGGTCCTCGGCGACCTTCTGGCCGCCGTAGGAGATCCGGATCCGGTCGCGGGTCGCCTTCAGGTAGGCGTCCAGGGCCCCCTGGGCGATCCCGGCGATCGGCATGCTGATCGTGGTGCTGAACACGGCCGCGAACGGCAGCTTGTACAGCGCCGCGGTGTTGAGCTCGTGGCCGGGGCAGGCGAGGGCGGACGTGTCGGCGAAGCCGAGCGTGCGGTGCTCGGGGACGAACGCGCCCTCGACGACGATGTCGTTGCTGCCGGTGCCGCGCAGGCCGATCGTGTTCCAGACGTCCTCGATGCGGTAGTCGGCGCGGGGCAGCAGGAACGTGCGCATGTCGGGCGGGCCGCCGTCCTCGTCGAAGACCAGCCCGCCGAGGAACACCCAGTCGGCGTGGTCGCAACCGGACGAGAAGCTCCACCGGCCGTCCAGCCGGAACCCGCCGTCCACCCGGGTGACCTGGCCGGTCGGGGCGTAGGACGAGGAGATGCGGGTGTTCCGGTCGGCGCCCCACACGTCTTCCTGCGCCTGAGCGGGGAACAGGCCGAGCTGCCACGGGTGGACGCCGACGACCGAGGCGACCCAGCCGGTCGACCCGCAGGCCGCCGCGATCTCGCGTACGGCCCGGTAGAACAGCGCCGGGTGGGCCTCGTGTCCGCCGAACGCCTTCGGCTGAAGCAGCCGGAAGAACCCGGCGTCCGCCAGCTCCTTGACGGTCGCGTCGGGGATCCGCCGCGCCGCCTCGGCCTCCGCCGCCCGCTCGGCGATGCCGGGCACGAGGCCCCGGACGGCCTCGAGAACCTGTTCGCTCATGCTCGCTCCTTGCTCCCGCGCCAGGTGATGCGGATCACTCGGCGGCTTGCGAGCACGCTAGGCGAGGTGTTCCAATTAGAAATACGACCTTCCCGGTCACCGGGAAGGTCGCTCGGGACGGGGAGAAAGGAAGCACCCCATGCCGACACCCGCAGCGGCGACCGCGCCGCCCCTGGAGTCGTCGATGCTGGCCCGGGCGGCCCGCATCCTGTACGCGTTCACCACGACCACGCCGGAGCTGTCGATGAGCGACGTCGTCCGGCGAACCGGGCTGCCCCGCTCCTCGGTGCACCGCATCATGGACCAGCTCGTCCAGCTCCGGGCGCTGGAACGGACCGGCTCGCGCTACCGGCTCGGCCTCGGCCTGCTCGAGCTGGGCGCGCTCGCGGTCCACCAGAACCGGCTGCGCGAGACGGCCCTGCCGCACCTGCGCGCCCTGCACACGGCCACGGGCGCGATGGTGCACCTGGCCGTCCTGGACGGCCACGAGATCGTCTACCTGGAGAAGATCGGCGGGTCGGCGGGCGGGCGCGCGCCCTCCCGGCTCGGCGGCCGCCAGCCCGCGTACTGCACCGGCGCGGGCAAGGCGATCCTGGCGTTCGCGGACGCCGACCGGCTCGCCGAGGCGCTCGCCGCCGGGCTGCCCGCCCGCACCCCCTTCACGATCACCGACGAACGGGTGCTGCGCCGCGAGCTGGCGCGCATCCGCGAGCACGGCGTCGCGTTCGACCGGGAGGAGGGCTACCGGGGGATCGCGTGCATCGCCGCGCCGCTGCGGGACGCCGGCGGCGCCCCGGTCGCGGCGATCTCGATCTCCGGGCCGCCCGCGAAGATGGACCCGCAGCGGCTCGTGCCGCCGCTGCTGACGACGTCGCGGGCGGTGTGGCGGGCGCTGTTCGCACCCGGGCGGCGGCGGGCGGACGCGCCCCCCGCGGCCGAATCCGGTTTCCCGGTCATCGGGAAGGGGTGACGCCGGACACGTGTGACGCTCCTTACGTTGAGGCCGTTTTCCCTGGCCACGACATTCGGGAGCCCTCCCCATGCGAAGAACCCCCGTCATCGCCGCCGTGGCGCTCGCCGCGCCGCTGTTCACCGTCCCGAGCGCGCTCGCCGCGCCGTCCGCCCCGCCCGCGGTCGTCCAGCGGCACGGCGGGCACGGGCCCGCGTCCCGCCTCGCCGGCGTCGAGGGCACCGTCAACTTCCGCGACCTCGGCGGGTACGAGACGTACTTCCACGCCCGCGTCCGGTCCGGCGCGATCTTCCGGGCGGACGCGCTGAACCACGTCACCGACGCCGGCCGGGCACGGCTCGCGGAACTCGGCGTCGAGCACGTCGTCGACTTCCGCACGCCCCTCGAGGTCTCCACGGACGGGCCGGACCTGCTGCCGGACGGCCTGCGCGCCACCGCCCGCCCGGTCGGCGACGGCGGCATGTTCGCCACCGTGAACGCGGTGATCGGGTCGAAGGACCCGGCGCGGCAGGAGGCCGTGCTCGGCGACGGGCGCGGCGCGGCCATCATGCGGAACCTGTACCGGACGTTCGTCACCGACCCCGAGTCGGCGGCGGCGTTCGGCCGCACGCTGCGGGAGGCGGCCGACCGGTCGCGGACGCCGATGGTGTTCCACTGCACCAGCGGCAAGGACCGCACGGGCTGGACGAGCTACCTGCTGCTGCGCGCCGTCGGCGTCCCGCACCGGACGGCGATGCACGACTACCTGCTGTCCAACGAGTACCGGGCCGAGGCGGACGCGGCCGTGCGCGCGCGCCTGGAGGCCGCCGGGTACATGAAGAACGCCGAACTCCTGAAGCCGATCCAGGACGTGCGTCCCGAGTACCTGGAGGCGGCGCTGGAGGTGGTCCGGCGCGAGTACGGCTCGGTGGAGCGCTACCTGCGCGAGGGGCTCGGCATCGACGGGCGCACCCGCGCCCGGCTGCGCCACAACCTGCTGATCCGCCGCTGACCCGCCGCCGAGCGGCGCACGCTCACAGGCCGCCGGGCTCCGCGCCCGGCGGCCTTCGCGTGCCCGCCCCTCGCCACCGGCGCCGACCGGGCGGCCGCCGCCGCACCGCGAGCGGTACGGACGTGCCGGAGGCCGCCGGTTCCGGACGGCCCGGCGGCCTTTCGCGGGGGAGAGGGTCGGTTCGACGTCAGTTGGTGGTGAGGCCGCCGTCGACGGCGAACTCGGTCCCGGTGATGTAGGAGGACGCGTCGGAGGCCAGGAAGAGGACGAGGCCCCCGACGTCCTCGGGGACGCCGGCGCGGCCCAGCGGGACGCGCGGGGTCTTCCCGGCGCCGCGCTCGACGCCGAACTCCGCGATCATCGGGGTGTCGACGATGCCGGGATGGACGGAGTTGACGCGGATTCCGTCGGCGGCGAGGTCGAGCGCCGCCGAGCGGGTGAGGCCGCGCAGGCCGAACTTGCTCGACCCGTAGGCCGCGTGGCCGCGGATGCCGCGCAGGCCGGCGGTGGACGAGACGTTCACGATCGACCCGCCGCCCGCCTCGCGCATCGCGGGGACGACGGCCTGCACGCCGAGGAACGGGCCGACGAGGTTGACCTGGAGCATCTGCTCGAACCGCGCGCGGGTCTCCTCCTCGACGGGCGCGGTCCGCCACAGGCCCGCGTTGTTGACGAGGACGTCCACGCGCCCGAACCGTTCGCGGGCCGTCCCGACGGCGCGGGCCCAGTCGTCGGCCGAGGTCACGTCGTGCCGGACGAACGCCGCCGCGGGCCCGATGGACGCGGCGACGCCCGTCCCGTCCTGGACGTCGGTGAGGACGACCTTCGCCCCGGCGCCGGCGAACATCCGGGCCTCGGCGGCGCCCTGCCCGCGGGCCGCGCCGGTGATGATCGCGACCTTGCCGTCCAGGCCGCTCATGCCTTGTTCCGGAAGTGCGGGATGACGGTCTCGCCCCACTGGCGGATGGTCTCCATGGCCGCCTCCTGCGGCACGGTCCCCATCTGGACGAGGCACATGATCTCGTCGACGCCGATGTCGGCGAGCCGCTCCACGTACTCGATGGCGTCGCGGGCGGTGCCGTAGGCGTGCTCGGCGTTGAACGCGCCGGTGTCCTGCGGGCGGGCCGGGATGTTCGCCTCGTTGAGCTTGGCGACGAGCGCCTCCTTGTCGCGGGCGAGGGCGGCGATGTTGTCGTCGTCCTCGGTGTCCTCGGCGGGCGCCGGGCCGTGGCCGTACCAGTGCGCGATGGCCTCGGCGAAGAACCGCTGCCCGCGCGCGCCGATGCGCAGGGCGCGGTCGGGGTCGTCCAGGACGATCGTGGGGCAGAGCGCGACGAACTTGTCGTTGGTGTCGGGGCCGACGAGCCGGTCGCCGCCGCGGGTGCGGATCGTCGCGTGGTAGAGGTCGTACATCTCCTTGACCTCCTCGGGCCCGGCGAAGCCCATGACGAGCGCGCCGACGCCGAGCTCGGCGGCGAGCTTGACGGTGTCGCGCTTGCTGCACGCCATGTAGAGCGGCGGGTGCGGCGTCTGGACCGGGCGCGGCATGATCTTGGCGGGGCCGACGTCGAGCAGGTCGGTGTGCCAGTCGGCCTCGTCCTTGCGCCAGGCGTTCGCGAGGAACCGCAGCGACTCCTCCATCTGGGGGTAGGTGTCGGCCGGGTTCACCCCGTACATCCCCATCTCCATGCGGGTGGAGCCGCGTCCGCCGCCGACGTCGAGGCGCCCGCCCGACAGCGCGTCCAGCATCCCGACCCGCTCGGCGACCCGCACGGGGTGGTTGTACTGGAACGGCATGCAGACGACGCCGTGCCCGATGCGGATACGGGACGTCTTCGCCGCGACCCACGACAGGAAGATCTCGGACGCCGTCATGTGCGCGTACCGCTCGAGCCCGTGGTGCTCGACGGCCCAGACGCGGTCGAAGCCCATCTCCTCGCCGTAGACGGCCTGCTCGACGCAGTCGAGGAGCACCTGGCGCTCGCGTTCGGGGGTGGGGTTGGCGAGCTGGGCCTCGAAGATCATCGAGAACTCCATGAGGGGACCTCCTGTATTTCGATTAGGAATACTTCTAACAGATATATCGGAGTGGTGCTACATCACGGTCCGGTAGGCGGGAGCGCTACGCTGGCCGGGTGACCGACCTCCCGAACCTGCCGCCGACAAGCTGGGCCGTCCTCGGGCTGCTCTCGTTCGGGGAGGAGCTGTCGGGCTACGACCTGAAGAAGTGGGCCGACTGGAGCCTCAAGTTCTTCTACTGGAGCCCCTCGTTCAGCCAGATCTACGGCGAGCTGAAGCGGCTCGAGAAGGTCGGGTACGCGACGTCCCGCGTCGAGCTGACCGAGAGCACCCGCGGCAAGCGCGTCTACGCGATCACCGAGGACGGGCTGGACGCCGTCACCCGCTGGGCCCGCGAGTCGCCCGTCGAACCGCCCGTCCTCAAGCACGGCGTGATGCTGCGCGCCTGGCTCGGCCACCTCCTGACGCCCGAGCGGCTCCGCGAGGTGCTGGAGGAGCACGGCGCCTACGCCGCCAAGATGAGCCGGCGGGCGGAGGCGGACGCCGAGGGCGCCGCCGAGGTCGCCGAGTGGGCCTACCCCGAGCTGGTGCTGCGCTGGTCGGCGCGCTACTACGAGGCCGAGCGGGAGCTGACCCGGCAGATGCTCGCCGACCTCGACGAACTGGCCGCCCGCGAGGACTGACGGCGGCCCCGGTCACGCCGCCAGGGCGCCGAACCCGCCCCGGAAGAACAGCAGCGGGCCGGCCGTCCGCACGGACGCGAGGTGCCGCACCCGCCCGATGACGATCGCGTGGTCGCCTCCGGGCAGCTCGCGCTCGACGTCGGCCTCGATCCAGGCGAGGGCGCCGTCCAGCAGCGGCGAGCCGCCCGGGCCCGGCTCCCAGGACACCCCGGCGAACTTGTCCCGGCCGGCCATCGCCCGGCACAGCTCGCCCTGGTCGGCGGCCAGCACGTTCACCGCGAACCGCCCGGCGGCACGGATCCGGGGCCACGTCGTCGAGGCGTCCGACGGGCAGAAGCAGACGAGCGGCGGGTCCAGCGACAGCGACGCGAACGACTGGCACGCCATCCCGACCGGCTCGCCGCCGTCCACCGCCGTGACCACGACGACGCCGGTGCAGAACGTGCCGAGCACCCGCCGCATCCGCTCCCCGTCGATCTCCCCCGCCGTCGCCGTACGCACCGTCATGACGCCTCCAGGTCTCGAATCGGCATATTTCTATTAGGAACATTCCGATTAGAAGCATCGGTGTGGTTCCATGTCAAGGCGACCCGGCCCGAAGGAGTGGATCCATGACCGCAGAGACGATCCCCGCACTGGTCGAGCACGCGGCGCGCGTCCACGGCGACCGCGAGGCCGTCGTCTCCGGCGAGACGCGCTGGTCGTTCGCCCGGCTGCGGGACGAGGTGCAGGGCGCGGCGCGCGCGGCGATCGCGGCCGGCGTGCGGCCCGGCGACCGGGCGGCGATCTGGGCGCCGAACGGCGTCGAGTGGATCGTCGCGGCGCTGGGCGCGGTGAGCGCGGGCGCCGTCCTGGTGCCGCTGAACACGCGGTACCGGGGCGCCGAGGCCGCCGACGTCCTGCGGCGGAGCCGGGCGAGCACGCTGTTCACCGTCCGGGGGTTCCTGGGCAACGACTACCCGGCGATGCTCGCGGGCGAGGACCTGCCCGAACTGCGGCGCGTCGTGCTGCTGGAGGGAGACCCCGCGGGCGGCGAACTCGGATGGGCCGGGTTCCTCGCGGGCGCCGCGGCGGTGGACGCGGACGCGGCACGCGAACGCGCGGCGGGCGTCCGGCCCGGCGACGTCGCCGACATCGTCTTCACCTCCGGCACCACCGGACGCCCCAAGGGCGCGATGTCGACGCACGACGCGACGCTCTGGGCGTTCCGGGCGTGGAGCGAGGTCGCGACGCTCCGCGCCGGCGACCGGTACCTGCTGATCAATCCGTTCTTCCACACGTTCGGGTACAAGGCCGGGATCCTCGCGTGCCTGCTGAACGGCACGACGATGCTGCCCGAGAGGGTGTTCGACGCCGCGGCCGTCGCCGCGCGGCTGGCCGCCGATCGCGTCAGCGTGCTGCTGGGCCCGCCGACGATCTTCACCTCGCTGCTCGAGCTGCCGGACCGTCCCGCGCACGAGGTGCGGCTGGCCGGCACCGGGGCCGCCGACATCCCGGTCGACCTGATCCGCCGGATCCGCGGCGAGCTGGGCGTCCCGCACGTCTTCACCGCGTACGGGCTGAGCGAGGCCGCCGGGGTGGTGTCGGTGTGCCCAGTGGACGCCGACGCCGAGACGGTCGCGCGCACCTGCGGCCCCGCGCTGCCCGGCGCCGAGCTCCGGATCGCCGGGCCGGACGGCCGGGCGCTGCCGCCCGGCGAGCAGGGCGAGATCCAGGTGCGCGGACGCCACGTCATGCTCGGCTACCTCGACGACCCCGAGGCCACCGCCAAGGCGATCGACGCGGACGGCTGGCTCGACACCGGCGACCTCGGGCGGCTGGACGCCCGCGGCTACCTCACCGTCACCGGGCGCCTCAAGGACATGTTCGTCGTCGGCGGGTTCAACGCCTACCCGGCCGAGATCGAGAGCGTGCTCGTGACGCACCCCGCGGTCGTCGAGGCCGCGGTGCTGGGCGTCCCGGACGCGCGGCTCGGCGAGGTCGGCGCGGCCTGGCTCGTCACCCGCGCGGAGGTCGACCCGGAGGAGCTGACGGCGTGGCTGCGGGAGCGGCTGGCGAACTTCAAGGTGCCCCGGCACGTCCATGTCGTCGACGAACTCCCGCGCAACGCCGGGGGGAAGGTCGTCAAGGAAGCGCTGCGGAGGCGCGCGTGATCACCCGGACGGGCGGCGGGCGGCGAGCTCGTCGAGATCGGCCAGCATCCGGTCGGCCAGGTCGCGTTCGGCCTCGTGGTAGCGGACGGCCCAGCGCGCCACCAGTTCGGCGTGCGCCCAGCCCGTCCCGGTGGCGGCGACCCGGCGGGAGTACTCCGCCTCCTCCACGAGCCGCTGCGCCCGGTCGCGCTGCTCGGTCACGACCTGCCGCAGCCGCTCCGGCCCGGCGAGGTGGCCGAGCCACACCCGCAGGGCGGGCCCGTGCTTGAGGACGGGCGGGCCGATCGGCGCGTCGGCCGCCCACGCGGCGAGCGCGTCCCGTCCGTCCGGGGTGATCGCGTAGACCCGGCGGGGACGGCCGTCGCCCGCGACGTCGGTCCGGGAGGTCGCGTAGCCGGCCTTCTCCAGCCGCTTGAGCTCGGCGTAGATCTGGCTCATGGCGGGAGACCAGTAGAAGAACCGCAGGATGTGCTCGGCCCACTTGCGGATCTCGTACCCGGTCAGCTCCTCGCCGAAGGAGAGCATGCCGAGGACCGCCCACGCCGTGGCGGGGAGCGTCGCGGGCTCGGCGCGCGACCGGGGCGGGGGGTTCACCATGCGCCTCAGCGTAGTCAACAAGAGATGATCAAGGAGACGTCGATGTCGGAACAACTGCAGGACAAGGTGGTCATCGTGACGGGCGGCGCCCGCGGCCTCGGCGCGGCGGCGGCGCGCCGGATGGCAGGGGACGGCGCGAAGATCGTCGTCACGGACCTGCTCGAGGAGCCGGGCGAGCAGACCGCGGCCGAGGTCGGCGGCCTGTTCGTCCGGCACGACGTGACCGACCGGGACGGCTGGGCGGCCGTCACCGCGGCGGCGCTGGAGGAGTACGGGCGCGTCGACGGGCTGGTCAACAACGCCGGCGTCTCGTCCAACGCGCTGCTGGAGAACGAGACCCTGGAGTACTTCGAGAAGGTCGTGCGGATCAACCTGACGGGGGTGTTCCTCGGGTTGAAGGCCGTGATCGAACCGATGAAGGCCGTGGGCGGCGGGTCGATCGTGAACATCTCGTCCGCCGCCGGGCTGACGGCGCTGCCGCTGACCAGCGCGTACGGCGCGTCCAAGTGGGGCGTGCGCGGGCTGACCAAGATCGCCGCGACGGAGCTGGGGACGCACCGGATCCGGGTGAACTCGGTGCACCCCGGCATGACGTACACGCCGATGACGGCCGAGCACGCGACCGAGGGCGAGGGCGGCTTCCCGCTGGCCGCGCTCGGCCGCGTGGGGCTGCCGGAGGAGATCGGCGAGGCGGTGGCGTTCCTGATCTCCGACGCGGCCCGCTACGTGACCGGCGCCGAGCTGGCCGTGGACGGCGGCTGGACGGCGGGGGAGGTCGTCATGATGGCGCAGGCGGCGGCCGGCTGAGGAGCGCCCCGACATGCCTCTCGACCCGCTGGCGGCGAAGATCGCGGACATCATGACCGCGGCGTTCCCCCGCATCGGGACCGAGGTGACGGACGCGGCGGAGGCGCGGCGGATCCTGGCCGCCGCGCCCCCGCCCGATGTCGCCCCGATCCCGGTGGCCGCCGTCGAGGACCGCGTCCTCGGCACGCCCCGGCACCTGCCCGTGCGGATCTACCGGCCGGACTCCCCCGCGCCCGCCCCGGTCGTCGTGTTCTTCCACGGCGGCGGGTTCGTCCTGTGCGGCCTGGACTCCCACGACCGGCCGTGCCGCGCGCTCGCCGCCGACACCGGGATGATCGTCGTGTCGGTGGACTACCGGCTGGCGCCCGAGCATCCGTTCCCGGCGGCGGTCGAGGACGCCCGCGCGGCGGTCGCGTGGGCGCACGCGAACGCCGCCGCGCTCGGCGGCGACCCGGACCGGATCGTGGTCGCCGGGGACAGCGCGGGCGGCAACCTCGCCGCGGTGGCGTGCCTGGCCGCCCGCGACTCCGGCGGCCCGCCGATCCGCTTCCAGTTGCTCGTCTACCCCGTGACCGACGCCGCACGGGACAGCCCGTCCTACCGCGAGTTCGCCGCCGGGCCGTTCCTCACCGCCGACCACATGCGCTGGTACCTGGAGCAGTACCTGCCGGACCGGGCGCGCGGCGGCGACCCGCACGCGTCGCCGCTGCGCGCGCCCGACCTCGCGGGGCTGCCTCCGGCCTGCGTCATCACGGCCGAGTGCGACCCGCTGCGCGACGAGGGCGAGGCGTACGCGACGCGTCTGGCCGACGCCGGCGTCCCCGTGCGGGCGCGCCGGTTCGACGGGATGTTCCACGGCTTCTACGGGCTCGACCACGTCCTTCCCGGGGCCCGGGAGGCCCGCAGGCTTTCGGCCGGGGTGCTGCGGGACGCGCTCAGCTGAGCAGCCGGCGCGCGGCCACGGCCTCCGCTCCCCCGGCGGCCGCCGCGGCGGCGACGCCCGCGGCGCGGCGC
>NZ_JBHTJA010000042.1:0-58045 GCF_042675525.1 Actinomadura sediminis | reverse complement strand
CTCGGCGGCGCGGCGCTCCACCTCCGCGGCCACCGGCGCGGGCAGCCACCCGACGCCCTGCAGGGACGGTTCGTCCGGCCCCGTCCGTCCGAGCGCGTCCAGCAGCTCGGCGGCGGACGGGCGCGCGGACGGTTCGGGCCGCAGGCAGGCGGCGACCAGGTCGCGCGGCCACGGCCCGGGCACCGCGCCGAGGTCCGCCTCGCCGGCCAGCACCCGCGACTGCCGGGCGTGCGCCGCGCCCGTCCCGAACGGTTCGACGCCCGTCGCCGCGTACGCGAGGGTCGCGCCGAGGGCGAACACGTCGCCGGGCGGGCCGACCCGCTCGCCCCGCACCTGCTCGGGGCCCATGTACCCGGCCGTCCCGATCGGCGCGCCCGCCCGGGTGATCGCGGTGGCGCCGTCCGGCCGCGCGATGCCGAAGTCGATGACCCGGGGGCCGCCCGCGGTCAGCAGCACGTTGCCCGGCTTCAGGTCGCGGTGCACGAGGCCCGCGCGGTGGATCGCGGCGAGCGCCTCGGCGAGCCCGGCGGCCAGCGCGCGCAGCGCGTCCGGCGGCAGCGGGCCGAACCCCGCGACCGCCTCCCGCAGCGACGGGCCCGGCAGGTACGCGGTCGCGAGCCAGGGCGTGGGGGCGTCCGGGTCGGCGTCCAGCACCGGCGCGGTGAAGGCGCCCGCGACGGCGCGGGCCGCGCCGACCTCGCGCCGGAACCGGGCCCGGTACCGGTCCTCGCCGACGAACCGGCGGTGCACGACCTTGACGGCCACCGGCCGCCCGCCGCGCGACCGGCCCAGGTAGACGACGCCCATGCCGCCCGCGCCGAGCCGCGCCACCACCCGGTACGGGCCGATCCTGCGCGGATCGTCCGGCTGCAGCGGCTCCACCGGGGCTGACCCTCCGTGCGACGTCGGATACGGCCCCGAAAGGCTAGCGCCCCCCGGTGCCGCCCGCGCGGGCGTTCCGGAGGGCGCCGCCGCCGGGTCCCCGAGCCGGCCGCCGGGCGGCGCGGTGGCGGGGTCGGGCGGCGGTCAGGAGACCTCGTTGATCTCCTCGGGGCGCTGGCCCGTGACCAGGTAGACGACGTTCTCGGCGACGTGGACGGCGTGGTCGGCGAAGCGCTCGAAGTACCGGCCCGCGAGGGTGATGTCGACGGCCGGCTCGACGCCGTGCGTCCACTTGGGGGAGAGCAGCTTGTCGAACAGGCGCCGGTGCAGGCGGTCCATCTGGTCGTCGTCGGCGTCGAGCTCCAGGCCCATCTCGACGTCCTGGGACGCGATCACGCTGCCCGCCTTCGCGATCATGCGTTCGGCGATCTGCCCCATCTCCAGGACGGTCGCCTGCAACTCGGGCGGGACGGCGGGTTCCGGGTGGCGGCGGCGGGCGGTCTTGGCGATGTGGACGGCCAGGTCGCCCATCCGCTCGAGATCGCCGCTCATCCGCAGCGTGGTGATGAGGGTGCGCAGGTCCCCGGCGACCGGCTGCTGCCGGGCCATCAGGTCGAACACCGTCTGCTCGATCTGGGCGTCGATCTTGTTGACCTGGTCGTCGGCGCTGATGACCTCCTCCGACAGCCGCAGATCGGCGTCCAGGAGAGCGGTCACCGCGCGGGCCATCGCGGAGCGGACGAGCCGCGTCATCTCGACCAGCTGGTCGCTGAGGGCGTCGAGCTCCTCGTGGTAGGCGTCGCGCAATTCGGATCCTCAGGGAGAAATCGTCGGAGGGGCAGGGCGAGTGGACGCACTCACCCACGCCATAGCATGCAGGACCAGCGTGAATGCGTCTGTATAAGAAGGTGAACTTTCGGGGAACGACACCGCCTTGACCTGCACGTTGGGACTACTTGGGTTCGATGCCCGCTTACCATCCGTGGTGTGGAGGTCGAGATTGTCGCGAGCCTGGTCGGGCTTGCCGGGCTCGCGATCGGGCTCGCGACGGGATTGGCGGTGCGCGTGAGCGAGCGAGCCCAGCGGACGGCGGCCCCGGTGACGCCCATGAGCGGCATGCCCCCGGGCATCGCGTCCGTGCTGAGCGTGCTGCGGTCCTCGGCCGTCGTCGTGGACGCCGAGGACCGGGTGCTGCGCGCCAGTTCGGCCGCCCGGGCGTTCGGCCTGGTCAGCGGGGACCGGCTCGTCGTGGACGAGCTGCTGGCCATGGCGCGGCTCGTCCGCCGCGACGGGGAGATCCGCGAAACCGAGATACAGGTCGTCCCGTCCCGCATCCGCGCCCGCGCCGAGGGCCGCTGGTTCGCGGTGCGCGTCGCGCCGCTCGGGTCGCACGGCCTCGTCCTGGTCCTCGCCGAGGACCTCACCGACATGCGCCGCACCGAGGCGATCCGCCGCGACTTCGTCGCCAACGTCAGCCACGAGCTGAAGACGCCCGTCGGGGCGCTGTCGCTGCTCGCCGAGACCGTCGAGGGCGCCGCCGACGACCCCGAGGCCGTGCGCCGGTTCGCCGGCCGCATGCAGATCGAGTCCGTCCGGTTGAACAACCTCGTGCAGGACCTCATGACCCTCTCCCGGGTGCAGGGCGACGAACCGCTGCCCGACCTCGCGCCGGTCCCGCTGGACGACGTCACCGCCGAGGCCCTCGACCGCTGCCAGATCAAGGCGTCCAGCAAGGAGATCGAGCTCGCCACCGGCGGCACCGCGGGCCTGCGCGTCCGCGGCGACGCCGAACTGCTGATCACCGCGCTGCGCAACCTCGTCGACAACGCCGTCGCCTACAGCCCCGAACGCACCCGCGTCGTCGTGTCGACCCGCCGCTGCGACGACCGGTTCGTCGAGATCAACGTGACCGATCAGGGCATCGGCATCCCCGAGGCCGAAGTGGAGCGGATCTTCGAGCGGTTCTACCGGGTGGATCCGGCCCGCTCCCGCCAGACCGGCGGCACCGGCCTCGGCCTGGCCATCGTCAAGCACGTCACCAGCAAACACGGCGGGGACGTTACGGTGTGGAGCAAGGAGGGGTCCGGGTCGACGTTCACGATCCGGCTCCCGCTGCTCGACCCGCCCGTCCCCGCCGCCCTGAAAATCGCCCGGGAGGCAACACCGTGACCCGCGTTCTCGTCGTTGAAGACGAGGAGTCGTACAGCGACGCATTGGCGTACAACCTGCGCAAGGAGGGCTTCGAGGTGGCCGTGGCCGCCACCGGGCCCGACGCGCTGGACATCTTCGAGCGCAACGGTGCCGACCTCGTGCTGCTCGACCTGATGCTGCCCGGGCTGCCCGGCACCGAGGTGTGCCGGGAGCTGCGCACGAGGTCCAACGTCCCGGTGATCATGCTGACCGCCAAGGACAGCGAGGTCGACAAGGTCGTGGGGCTCGAGCTCGGCGCCGACGACTACGTCACCAAGCCGTACTCCCCGCGCGAGCTCATCGCCCGCATGCGCGCCGTCCTGCGCCGCCAGGGCGAGGACGCCGAGCCCCTCCCCGCGACGCTCGAGGCCGGTCCCGTCCGGATGGACGTCGAACGGCACGTCGTCAGCGTCGGCGGCGACCCCGTCCAGCTCCCGCTGAAGGAGTTCGAGCTGCTGGAGGTCCTGCTCCGCAACGCGGGCCGGGTGCTCACCCGCATGCAGCTCATCGACCGGGTGTGGGGCGCGGACTACGTCGGCGACACCAAGACCCTGGACGTCCACATCAAGCGGCTCCGCGCCAAGATCGAGGAGACGCCGTCCACGCCCCGGTACATCGTCACCGTGCGGGGCCTGGGCTACAAGTTCGAGCCCTGATCGGCGCCGCCCCTCCGCCCCGGCCGCGACCGGGGCGAGGGGTCGCGGCCGAACGCGACGAGGCCCGGACGGCGAGCGATCCGCCGTCCGGGCCTCGTGCGTCGCGCCCCCGGCGGCCGGATCCGGGGACGTTCGGTGCGCGGGGCCTCGCGGGCATCGGCGCGAGCCCGGACGGCCCCGCCCCGACGCTCGTCCGGAGGCCCGGGACGCGGAGGGGGAAAGGCGACGGCCGGGCACCCCGTGAGGGTGCCCGGCCGTCGCGTGCGTCGTGCCGGTCAGTGGCCGCCCGCGGCGCCCTCGCCGGTCGCCGGGGTCTCCGTGCGGCCGGGGGTCTGCTCGCCGCCGCCCGGGCTCGGCTCGCCGGTCGGGTTCTGCTGGTTGTCCGGGGTCTGCCCGCCGGTCGGTGACTGCCCGGTGTCCGGGCGCGGGCTCGTCGTGCCCGGCTGCGCCGTGCCCTGCGGGCTGACCAGCGGGTACGTCGCGTACTCCTGCTGGTGCGGGACGAGCGGGACCTGGATCTCCGCGGCCCCGGCCTTCTCGAACTGCAACCGGATCGGCACCAGGGCGCCCGCGACCAGCTCCTGCTTCAGGCCGCTCAGGACCACGCGCGGCCGCGCCGTGCCCGGCCTGCCCGTCGCCGTCGGCGCGGCGTCCGGGGTGCCGGCGGTGTTCTCGGAGGTCGGCGACTGCGTGGCCTCCGACGTGGCGCCGGGGCCGGTCGGCTGCACGGTGGGCGTCGTCTCGCCCGCCTCCGCGGGCGGCGGCGTCTCCGACTGATCGCCGCGGCCGGGCGACGGCTCCGCCGTGTTCAGGGCGCCCTCGTCGAGCAGCTTGACCAGCCCGCCCTCGCCGTCCGGCTGCGCGGCCGGAAGCGGGACGGCGCCGCCCTGGATGCGGGCGTCGGCGAACATCGGCGAGCTGACCGCGACGAGGCGGTCCGCGCGTCCCTTCACCTGGTTGATGAGGACGCCGTACAGCGCCAGCGAGGAGCCCGTCGGCGTCGGCCGGCCGGGTTCCGGCCCGAGCAGGAACATGTTCCGCAGCGCGATCTCGGTCGGCCCCTCCTGCGGGACGGCGGCGTCGATGGCGGCGGTCAGGCGGGTGGGGGCGGCGCTCTGCGGGGTCATGCCGGCGCCGCAGCCGGAGATCACCGGCGCGATGGCGACGGCGCCCGCGACGGCGAGCGTGACCACTCGACGGCTGTTACGGATCACGGCGTCGGTCTCCTCGTGGATAAGGCGTTGAGATCGGAAGATCGGCGTGAGACACGCCAGAGGAAGCGTAGCGAGGTCCGGCCGCGAACCCTGCTTCGGGGTGCCGACACGCGACGACCGCTCCGACAACCGCTCCGGGGAACGGCCGCGGCCCGGCGCGCCGCCCATGGCGTCCCGGGCGTCAGCCCACCGTCAGGTCCTTGATCTTCTGGTCCAGGTCCCTGCCCGCTTTCGGGTCCGGAACCACATGGGCGACGATCCCGTCCGGCTTGATCAGCACCGCGGTGAGCGCCGCGCCGGGCTTCGGCGCGTACGCGGCGGCCAGCAGGCCCCGCTCGTCCTCCACGACCAGCGGGGCGCCCTGGTGGGCGGTGCCGGCGCACTTCTTGACGTCCTTCGGCGGGACGGGCTCGCGGCCGCCGGCGCCGCGCGGATCGGGGACGAGCCAGAAGTTGAGCTGCGGCGCCCCCGTCCGGGCGGCGAGCTCGGCGATCAGCGGCCCGCAGCGGAACCCGGGCGGGACGATGCCGATCACCCCCGGACGCATCTCCCGCATCGGCTTGACCGACCCGTCCGCCAGCGTCACGTTCCCCGCCGGGAGCAGGCCGCCGACCTCCCCGGCGCTCGCGGTCGGGTTCGGGGCGAGCCGCGCGGTCGTCGGGCGGGGCGCGGGCTGCGGGCCGAACGTCGTCATCAGCACCCCGCTGATCAGCGCGACCAGCAGCGCGCCCGCGATGATCGGGACGGCGACGCCGAAGCGGGTGAGCGGGCCGGTGACCCGGCGGACCCGCGCCCGGCGCCGGCGGCGGCGCTCCTCCCGGCGGTAGGCGAGGACGTCGCGGTCGAGTTCGCGGGCGTCGTCGGGCACCACGATGTCGACGCGCGGAAGCCCGTAGTCGTCCGGGTCCGGGTCGCCGTCCGACCTCACGCCAGCATCACCATCCTCGATCCGCCGGTGACCGTCGTCCGCCTCCGTGGGAAGTGCGAATGTCCCGTTTGTGGTCCTTCCGGCGCTTCGTACCCGCGCTACGCGGCAGGCTCACCTTCCAGTATGAGGTGCTTGCGGGCGAAGCGCCGAAGCCTTCCCGGGGCGGGGTCTTGCCGTCCGCGCCGCCCGCCGGATAAGGGTCTCCGGGCCGCACGGACGTGACCGGACGGTCGCGTCACGTGACCGGAACAGGGGGCCGATGCACCATCAACGAGCTTTGTCAATGGTCCTATATGGGGGTTGACCTGCGCATATGCCGTCAAGGCCGGTGCGGCCTCGTTCGTTTACGTGCTATCCTGGTTCTAGCGGAAGGGGTACTTGTCACATGACTTTCCAGGTCGGCGACACCGTCGTCTACCCCCACCACGGGGCTGCTCGGATCGAGGCCATCGAGACTCGCACCATCAAGGGTGAGGAAAAGACCTATCTGGTCTTGAAGGTCGACAAGGGCGACCTGACAGTACAGGTTCCGGTTGAGAACGTCGAGGACGTGGGTGTCCGCGACGTGGTCGGCCAGGAGGGTCTGGAGAAGGTGTTCGAGGTGCTGCGCGCACCCTACACCGAGGAGCCCACCAACTGGTCGCGCCGGTACAAGGCGAACCTTGAGAAGCTCGCGTCCGGCGACGTCAACAAGGTCGCGGAGGTCGTCCGCGACCTGTGGCGGCGCGACAAGGAGCGCGGCCTGTCGGCCGGTGAGAAGCGCATGCTCGCCAAGGCCCGGCAGATCCTGGTCAGCGAGCTCGCGCTCGCCGAGAAGACCAACGAGGACAAGGCCGAAGCGCTGCTCGACGAGGTCCTGGCCGGCTGAGTTGGGCGCACGGTTTCCCCGGGTGGGCGTCGGTGTCGACGTCCACCCGTTCTCGTCGGAGCCGCGCCCGCTGTGGGTCGCCGGGCTGGAATGGCCCGGCGAGGGCCACGGCCTGGCCGGGCACTCCGACGGCGACGTCGCCGCGCACGCCGCCTGCGACGCGCTCCTGTCGGCCTGCGGCCTCGGCGACCTCGGCGCCGTCTTCGGCACCGACGACCCCCGCTGGTCGGGCGCGTCCGGCGTGACCCTGCTGCGCGAGGTCGCCCGCCTCGCCGACGAGGCCGGATACGACATCGGCAACGTCGCGATCCAGGTCATCGGCAACCGCCCGAAGATCGGCAAACGGCGCGACGAGGCCGCGAAGACCCTCGCGGAGGCCCTCGGCGGCGCCGACGTGTCGATCTCCGCGACCACCACCGACGGGCTCGGCCTCACCGGCCGCGGCGAAGGGCTCGCCGCCATCGCGAACGCCCTCGTCGTCCCGCGGTCATAGCCGCGACGGCAGCACCGTCCCCGACACCTCGCCCAGCGAGATCGCCGCGCCCCCGGCTCCCGGCGCCGACGCCCGCACCGTCACCGTGTCGCCGTCCTCCAGGAACGTGCGTTTCATGCCGTCGAGCTCCAGCGGCTCCCGGCCGTTCCAGCTCAGCTCCAGCAGGCATCCCCGGTGCTCCCGCTCCGGCCCCGACACCGTCCCGGACGCGAACAGATCGCCCGTCCGCAGCGGTGTCCCGTTGGCGGTCGCGTGCGCGAGCTGCTGCGGCGACGTCCAGTACATCGCCGCGAACGGCGGCCGCGCCGCCACCCGCCCGTTGATCAGCACCTCCATGCGCAGATCCAGCCCCCACGGCTCGTCGCACCGCAGGTAGTGCAGCGGCTCCGGGTCCTGCGCCGGCGGCTCCACCCGCGCCGCCTCCAGCGCCGCGACCGGCACCACCCACGGCGAGATCGACGTCGCGAACGACTTGCTCAGGAACGGCCCCAGCGGCGCGCTCTCCCACGCCTGCAGATCCCGGGCGCTCCAGTCGTTCACCAGGACGAACCCGAACACGTGATCGCGGAACGCCCACGTCGGCACGCCCCGTCCCGTGCCCGACGGCACCCCCGCCACGAACCCGACCTCCGCCTCGAAGTCCAGCCGCAGCGACGGCCCGAACACCGGCTCGTCCTCGTCGCCGGCCCGCCGCTGCCCCGACGGCCGCGCGATCGGCGTCCCGGACGGGAACACCGTCCCCGCGCGCCCGTGGTACGCGACCGGCAGCCGCTTCCAGTTCGGCGCGAGCGCCTCCCGGTCCGGGCGGAACATCCGCCCCACGTTCGCCGCGTGGTACTCGGACGAGTAGAAGTCCACGTAGTCCGCGACCTCGAACGGCCGGAGCAGCCCGACGTCCCGCAGCGGCACCAGATGCGGCTCCACCCGCTCCCGGAACCCCGCGTTCGTCAGCAGCTCGACGAGCCTGTCCCGGTTCGCCCGCCAGGCCGGACGCCCCGCCGCCATGAACGCGTTCAGCGACCCCGACGCGAACCACCGCCGCCCGTCGACCAGCCCGTCCGCCGACAGCCCCGCCAGATCCAGCACCCGGTCGCCGATCGCCACCCCCACGCGCGGCAGCTCCCCCCGCCGCGAGAACACCCCGTACGGCAGGTTGCCGATGCCGAACCCGCCGTCCGCGGCGCTCTCCACCCACGATTCGGTCGTCATGGAGACAGGTGTTCCCCGTTGTCGCGCATTCTGACCAGCCCGAGATCGTCGAGTCCCCGCACGAGCCCCGCCACGTCCGCCACCGCGAACCCCGTGAACGCCCGCCGCACGTCCCCGGCGGCCTCCGGGCCCAGCCCCCGCACCCCGTCCGCCAGCACGTCCGCCGGACCGGGTGCTCGCACCGCGGACGGGCGTCCCCCGCCGCCGGCCGCGTCGGGACGGTCCGGGGCGGACGGCTCGACGCCCGCCGTGAGCAGCACGACGCGGAGCAGGAGCGCCGGTGACGCGTGCGCCGCGGTGCACGTGAACGGCAGCTCGCGCTTCCGGCAGGCCGGGACGAACTCCGCCGCGTCCTCGGCCCGGAACTCGGCCCCGAGCGGGGCGCCGCGGGCGCGGGCGGCGGCGATCCGGTCGAGGGCCGCGAGCCGCCCGGGCCGGTGCCGGACGCCGATGAACGCGGGCACGTCCCCGGGGAGCCGCGCGATCGTCACGGCGGCGGCGCGCGCCTGATCGGCGTCCGGCGGCAGCGCGACGTGCACCGACACCGGCCGGACCCGCGGCTCGGCGCGCATCCCGTCCAGGACGCCCGGCAGCCCGTCCGTCCCGGCACCGGCGAGGACCGCGAGATCGAGCAGATCCTCCGGCACCAGATGGCGCCGCAGCTCCCCGAACCGCGCGGCCGGGCACCGCAGCCGCCCCACCGGCCGATGCTCCGCGAACCCCCGGTACGCGCGCAACGCCTCGCCCGCGGACGCGCCGCACGCGTCGAGCGCGGCGTCGTCGACGAGTCCCTCGAACACCATCCCCGAGACCTACCCCCGATCCCGCCCCCGAACGAGGGACGGCCCGTCCGGGCGGGCGTCAGCCGGCGGGCGGGGTGGGGCCGCTGCGGAAGGTCGTGGACGGCGGCGGGTGCGGCTCCCAGCGGTCGTCGGGGTCCGCGCCGGCGTCCGGGTCCTCGGCGCGGTCGGCGTCCGGGGTCTCGGAGTCGTGGTCGTCGAGGTCGGGCACGACGATGTCGGGCCGCGTCGTGCGCGCCTGCGCACGCGCACCGCGCGGCGGGCGCCCGGCGGCGCGCGCCACCTCGACGTCGGTCGGGAGCAGGGCCGGGACGGGCCGCGGCACCTCCTCCGGCTCGCGCTCGACGACCGGTTCGTCCGCCCACGCGGGCTCGTACCCCGGCGTGCGCCGGTGCCCGAGCCCCGACTCGCCCTCCGCCGACTCGTCCCGCGAGCTCTCGCCGGGCCGCCCCTCCCGCGCGGCTTCGGGCTCCCGTGCGGAGTCGGCCTCCCGCGCGGGTTCGTGCGCTTGTGCGGGTTCGTCTTCCCAACTCGGCTCGTTCCCCCGCGCCGGCTCGTTCCCCCGCGCCGGCTCGTCCTCCCGTGCGGGTTCGGGCTCCCAGACGGCCTCGTGTGCCCAGGCGGGCCCGTCCTCCCGCGCGGAGTCGGTCAACTGTGCGGGCCCGTCCTCCCGTGCGGGTTCGTCCTCCCGTGTCCGGGCGGGCGTGTGGGGCGGCGGGTCCGCGGGGGGCGGTTCGGTCGCCCAAGTGCGGTCGTGCGGGGTGCGGTCGTGCGGGGTGCGTTCGGGCTCGTCCGCCGGTTCGAGCGCGGGGACGGGCGGTGCGGGGGCGCCCGCGCGGGGGCGGGCGGGCTCGAGCACGGGGCCCGGTTCGACGAACGCCTCGTCCGGTTCGTCGAGCGGGAGTTCGTCCGGTGCGGGCGCGCGGGACGCCGGGACGACGCCCGGCAGGATGTCGAGGCCGGACGGACGCGCGGTGCCTTCGTCCTCCGGGAAGGGCAGGGCGGGGGCGTCCTCCGGTTCGGCGGACGCCTCGAGCGCGGGCAGCACCTTGACGTGGCCGCGCTGGGGCTCGACGGCCTCGGCGGGTTCGGCGCCCGGGCGGGCGACGCGGACCTGCTTGAACATCGTGAGCCACAGCCAGACGGCGAGGACGAGCATGACGTGCGGGGCGACGGCGACGCCCGCGCGGACGGGGTCGTCCGGGAGGGAGTCGAGGCCCCAGACGGCGTCCTGGACGGCGAGGGCGGCGAGTCCGGCGGCGAGCAGCAGGAGCAGCGCCCAGCGGAGCAGCCGCGTCCACCAGCGGGCGCCCCGGGTGACGACGAGCGACAGCAGCGTCACGCCGATCAGCGCGTCGGCCATCGCGGGGTAGATCGGTGCCCAGCGGTCGTCCACCCGCCCGGCGACGGCGAGGCCGCGCAGCGTGTCGTAGGTGAGCGCGAACGCGGCGGCGGCGAGCGCGGCGACGACGAGCCCGGCGGTCGCGGTGAGCAGCAGGCGCTGGGCGCGGCCGTAGCGGGCGGCGGGGGCGGGCGGGACGGGGTCGGTCGGCATGGCTCTCGTTCCGGGGGTTCGCGCCTGAGGGGTGATCTCCTTGTGAGGTTAGCCAGCCGGGGCGGCGCCGACTGCCCACTTCACCGTGATCATCTCGCGCTGCGTACGTTATGGGCCCCGACGTACGGTATGGGGAAACGTTCGGGTGGGGAGGGAGATCCCGTGCAGCGTGCAACCGATCGCAGGCGCGGGGTTTCCGCGCGCCCGCGGGTCCGGCGTCGTCCGGCCGGGTAGCGCGGTGGTGGTCTCCGGGGGCCGGCTGGGCGCGCCGGTCCGGACGTTCGACGCCCGTCCGGCCCGCCGCGGCGCGCTGGTCCGGCTGGCGGCGTGCGTGCTCGCGGCGGCGGCGTTGACCCCGCTCGCGGTGTGGGCGCTGGTCACGGGCCGGTGGGGGCTCGGGACGTCCGCGGCGCTGCTCGGCATGGCGTACGCGGGCGCGGCGGGCTGGATCGCCGGACGGGACGGCCTGTGGTCGGGCGTCCGCGTGGTGTCCCTGCACCCCGGGGGGATCGCGGTCGGCGCCGCCGAGTACGCGTGGGACGAGCTGGAGTCGGTCACCGTGTCCGGCGTCCAGCGCGGCGGGCGCGTCCGCTGGCGGTTCGCGGTCGCCGCGGCGGACGGGCGCGTCCTGCGGTTCGGCGATCCGCTGCCGGACGTGCGGGAACTCGGGGAGGCGATCGCCGGGGAGGTCGCGGACCGCAAGCTCGCCCGGCACCTGGCGGCCCTCCGGTGCGGCGAGCCGGTGCGGCTCGGGCCGTTCGCCGTCGATCTGGACGGTGTCGAGAAGGACGGCGAGCGGCTGCCGTGGAAGGCCGTCCGGGACGTGACGATCGACAACGGGCTCGTGTCCGTGTCGGGGCCGGGCGTGACGCTGGCCGCGCTCGCCGGCCAGGTGCCGGACGCGCTCGTCTTCACCGCCCTGTGTTCGCAGGTCAGCGCCCTCCAGGAATTTTCCTAGGGATTTTTCCGGCGAGAATGTCGAGGGCCCGGCGGCGGCTCCGATCCTTCGGTGACGGCCGCCGAGCCGAGGCGGCGCGAACGAAGGAGACCACCGTGAAGTACATGCTGCTGATCTACAACCGGCCCGGGTTCGTCGAGGAGCTGACCGAGGACGAGCGCACCGCGCTGTTCGGCGAGGTCGACGCGATCATGAAGGAGCTGCAGGAGTCGGGCGAGCTGGTCGGCGGGCAGGCGCTCGTCGACCCGTCGGAGGCCCGGACGGTCCGGGGCGGCGCGTCCGCCGCGGCGCCGCCCGTCGTGACCGACGGCCCGTACCTCGAGGCCAAGGAGCACCTCGCCGGGTACATCACCGTCGACTGCGAGACGCTCGACCGGGCCGTGGAGATCGCGTCCCGCTGGCCGGACGTCCGGTTCGGCGGGTACATGGAGGTCCGGGGGATCATGGGCGAGTCCGGGACGGAGATGTGACGACCCCGGGGACGCCCCCGCCGGCGGGCCGCGCCGTCGAGGATCTGCTGCGCGCCCTCGCGCCGCAGGTCCTCGGCGCGCTCGTCCGGCGGCACGGCGCGGGCGCGTTCGACGCGTGCGAGGACGCCGTGCAGGAGGCGCTGCTCGCGGCCGCCGTCCAGTGGCCGGAGCGGGGCGTCCCCGAGCAGGCGCGCGGCTGGCTGGTGACCGTCGCGTCGCGGCGGCTCACCGACCAGTGGCGCAGCGAGCGGTCCCGCCGCGACCGGGAGGCGGCCGCGGCCCACGACGCCCCCGCGCACGACGCGCCCGCCGACGCCGACCGGCCCGCCGACCGCGACGACGCGCTCACCCTGCTGTTCCTGTGCTGCCACCCGGCGCTGACGCCGTCGTCGCAGGTCGCGCTGACGCTCCGCGCCGTCGGCGGGCTCACCACCGGGCAGATCGCGCAGGCGTTCCTCGTCCCCGAGGCGACGATGGCGCAGCGGATCAGTCGCGCCAAGCAGAAGATCAAGGCGGCGGGCGCCCGGTTCGCTCCGCCCCCGCCGGACGAACGGGACGCGCGCCTGCGCGCCGTCCTGCACGTCCTCTACCTGATCTTCAACGAGGGGTACACGGCGTCGAGCGGCCCGGACCTGCAGCGCGCGGACCTCACCGCCGAGGCGATCCGGCTGGCCCGCGACCTGCACCGGATGCTGCCCGGCGACGGCGAGGTGACCGGGCTGCTCGCGCTGCTGCTGCTCACCGACGCGCGCCGCGCCGCCCGCGGCGGCCCGGGAGGGACGCTCGTCCCGCTCACCGAGCAGGACCGGACGCGCTGGGACCGCGCGGCCATCGCCGAGGGGACCGCGCTGATCACCGACGCGCTGACCTGGTCGCCGCCCGGCCCGTACCAGCTCCAGGCCGCGATCGCCGCCGTGCACGCGGAGGCGGAACACGCCGACGACACCGACTGGCGGCAGATCCTCTCGCTCTACCGCGTCCTGTCCCACCTGGCGCCGAACCCGATGGTCACCCTCAACGAGGCCGTGGCGCTCGCGATGGTGCACGGCCCCCGCGCGGGCCTCGACCGGCTCGCCGAGCTGGACGGCGACGAGCGCGTCGCCGGGCACCACCGGCTCGCGGCCGTCCGCGCCCACCTGCTGGAGCGGGCCGGGGACCCGCGCGCCGCGCGCGAGGAGTACCGGCGGGCCGCCCGCGCCACCACCAGCCTCCCCGAACAGCGTTACCTGCGGGCCCGCATCGCGGGGCTCGCGCACGAAGGAGACGAATGATGCGCACCGACACCCTGAAGGTCCCCGGCGCGACCCTGTACTACGAGGTCCGCGGCTCCGGCCCCGTCCTCGTCCTGGTGTGCGGCGGCATCTACGACGCCGAGGGCTACGCGGCCCTCGCCGACCGCCTCGCCGACCGCTACACCGTCGTCACCTACGACCGCCGCGGCAACTCCCGGAGCCCGCTGGACGACCCGTCCTTCCTGCAGAGCGTGGACGACCACGCCGCAGACGTGGGCCGGCTCGCCGCCGTCACCGACGAGCCGGTGCACGTGTTCGGCAACAGCTCCGGCGCCGTGATCGCGCTGGAGTTCGCGCTCCGGCACCCCCGGTGGGCGGCCGGCGTCGTCGCCCACGAGCCGCCCTACCTGGGGCTCCTCCCGGACGGCGAGGACTGGCCCGGCGTCCTCCGGGAAGTCGCGGACGCCTTTCACGACGGCGGTGCCGGTCCCGCGATGGGCCGGTTCGGCGCGGCGATGCGGGCGGACGGCGACGCCCCGGCGGAGGAGCGGCCGGAGGGCCCGGCGCCCGATCCGGCGATGATGGCGCGTTTCGCGGCGAACACCGCCGTGTTCGTCGGGAACGAGCTGCCCGTGTTCGGCCTGCACCTCACCGACTTCGACGCCCTGCGCGCCCACCGGGACCGGATCGTCCTCGCGGTCGGCGCCGACTCGGCGGGGCAGCCGCCCGAGCGCGCCGCGCGGGCCGCCGCCGAACGCATCGGCGTCCCGGTCGAGACCTACCCCGGCGACCACGGTGGTTTCGGCCCGCACGCGCCCGAGTTCGCCGAACGGCTCCACGCGGTCTTCTCGGCGTGGCCGCGCGGGTCGTCCCTGATCCAATAACCTGGGCCTGTGAGTCTGCGCCTTTACGACACCGGTACCCGTAGCGTCCGCACGTTCGAGCCCCTGGAAGAGGGCCGTGTGGGGATGTACGTGTGCGGTGCCACGCCGCAGGCCGCGCCCCACATCGGCCACCTCCGCTCCGGCGTCATCTACGACGTCCTGCTCCGCTGGCTGCGCGCGTCCGGCTACGACGTGACGTTCGCGCGCAACGTCACCGACGTCGACGACAAGATCATCGCGGTGGCGGCGGAGCGGGACGTGCCGTGGTTCGCGGTCGCCGAGGACAACCAGCGCACCTTCAACCGCGGCTACGACCTGCTCGGCTGCCTCCCGCCGACGATCGAGCCGCGCGCCACCGGGCACGTCCCGGAGATGATCGTGCTGATGCGGCGGCTGATCGACGCCGGGCACGCGTACGCGGCGGACGGCGACGTGTACTTCGACGTGAAGTCGTGGGCCGACCAGTACGGGCGGCTGTCGAACCAGCGGCTCGAGAACATGCGCTCCGCGGGCGACACGCCGAACGAGGACCTCAAGCGCGACCCCCGCGACTTCGCGCTGTGGAAGGGCGCGAAGCCGGGCGAACCGTCCTGGGAGACGCCGTGGGGCGAGGGCCGTCCCGGCTGGCACCTCGAATGCTCCGCCATGGCGACCAAGTACCTCGGCCCCACCTTCGACATCCACGGCGGCGGCGTCGACCTGATCTTCCCGCACCACGAGAACGAGATCGCCCAGTCCCGCGCCGCAGGCGACGGCTTCGCCCGCTACTGGCTGCACAACGGGCTGCTCACGGTCGACGGCGAGAAGATGAGCAAGTCGGTCGGCAACGTCGTCCTGCTGACCGACCTGCTCGGCAGGGCCCGCCCCGCCGAGATCCGGTACTACCTGGCCGCGGCCCACTACCGCTCCCTCATGGACTACACCGACGCCGCGCTCGCCGAGGCCGTCTCCGCCTACCAGCGGATCGAGGGCTTCGTCACCCGCGCCGCCGAGGTCGCCGGACCCGGCGAGCCCGGCCGCCTCCCCGCCGCCTTCACCGCCGCGATGGACGACGACCTCGGCGTCCCGCAGGCCCTCGCCGTCCTGCACGACACCGTCCGCGAGGGCAACGGCGCGCTCGCCTCGTCCGACGACGAGGCCGTGCGCGGGCACCTCGCGGCCGTCCGCGCGATGGCCGGGGTCCTCGGCCTCGACCCCCTCGCGGACGAGTGGACGCAGACCGGCGGGGACGACCTGCGGCCCGTCGTCGACGCGCTCGTCGGCGTCGCGCTCGAACAGCGGCAGGCGGCGCGCGCGCGGAAGGACTACGCGGCCGCCGACGCCATCCGCGACAGCCTCGCCGCCGCCGGGATCGTCGTCGAGGACACCCCGCACGGGCCCCGCTGGGAACTCAAGAAGGACTGAGCCCCCGGCCGCCCGGATAAACTGGGACGTTCGATTTCGGCGACGTCGCGAGGGGCAGGACCATGGCCAAGGGCAAGGGCAGGGGACCCACACCGAAGGCCGAGGACCGGCACTGGCACGGCAAGCGCCAGAAGGCCCGGGCCGTCAAGAACGCCAAGCGCACCGGGACGCCCACCGTCGGCCCCGGCGGCCGCAAGACCGCCGCGCCCGACCGCGCGCGCCCCACCCGTCCGGCCGGGGCCCGCCGCGCCAACGGGGAGGTCCCCGAGCTGGTCACCGGGCGCAACCCCGTGCTGGAGGCGCTCCGCGCCGGCGTGCCCGGCACCGCCCTCTACGTCACGTCCGGGACGGACGAGCGCGTCCGCGAGGCGATCCAGCTCGCCGCCGACCGGAACGTCCCCCTGCTCGAGACGGGCAAGAACGAGCTCGACCGGCTCACCGACGGCGCCGTCCACCAGGGCATCGCCCTCCAGGTGCGCCCCTACCGGTACGCGCACCCGGACGACCTGCTGAAGGGCGCCGCGCCCCTCATCGTCGCGGTCGACGGCATCACCGACCCCCGCAACCTCGGCGCGATCGTCCGCTCCGCGTCCGCGTTCGGCGCGTCCGGCGTGGTCGTCCCGGAGCGCCGCGCGGCGGGCGTCACCGCGGGCGCGTGGAAGACCTCCGCGGGCACCCTCGCGAACGTCCCCGTCGCGCAGGCGACGAACCTGTCCCGGCAGCTCAAGGCGTACCAGAAGGCGGGCTGCTTCGTCGCCGGGCTGGACGCGCGCGGCGGCGTCACCGTCGCCGACCTGGAGGTCGCGGCGGGCCCGTTCGTCCTCGTCGTCGGCTCCGAGGGCAAGGGGCTCGGCCGGCTCGTCGCCGAGACGTGCGACATGCTCGTCACGATCCCGATGCCCGGCACCGCCGAGTCGCTCAACGCGGGCGTCGCCGCGGGGATCGCGCTGTACGAGGTCAGCCGCCGCCGATAAAGTTCAACGTTAAGAGACTTGACGTTCGGGTAGCGGCCGTGGTGTTATCTCAACATTGAGATTATCAATGAGGAGACATCATGGCCGCCATCACCGCCCCCCGCGCGCTGAACACCAACCTGGGCGTCCTCGGCCTCGCCGCCCTGGCCCCCGCGAGCTGGGGCACCACCTACGTCGTCACCACCACCCTCCTGCCCCCGGACCGCCCCCTCCTCGCCGGCGTCCTGCGCGCCCTCCCCGCCGGGCTCGTCCTCCTCCTCGCCACCCGCCGCCTCCCCAAAGGCGCCTGGTGGTGGAAGGGCACCGTCCTCGGCATGCTGAACTTCGGCGCGTTCATGCCGCTGCTGTTCTTCGCCGCCTACCGCCTCCCCGGCGGCGTCGCCGCCACCATCGGCTCCGTCCAGCCCCTCGTCGTCGCCCTGCTCTCCCTCGGCGTCCTCGGCGTGAAACCGTCCCGCGCGATCCTCTACTCGGCCCTCGCGGGCACCGGCGGAGTCGCCCTGCTGACCCTCACCGGCGACGCCGCCCTCGACCCCCTCGGCATCCTCGCGATGCTCACCGCCACGAGCCTCATGGCGACCGCGATCGTCCTCGCCAAGAAGTGGGGCCGCCCCGAATCGCCCCTCGCCATGACCGGCTGGCAGCTCACCATCGGCGGCCTCGCCATCGCCCCCCTCGCCCTCCTCCTGGAAGGCGCCCCGCCCGCCCTCACCGCCGCGAACCTCCTCGGCTTCCTCTACCTCGGCGCCTTCGGCACCGCCCTCGCCTACGCCCTCTGGTTCCGCGGCATCGAGCGCCTCCCCGCGACCTCCGTCTCCCTCCTCGGCCTCACGAACCCCATGGTCGCGACCCTCGCCGGCCTGTTCGTCCTCGGCCAGACCCTCACCCCCTGGCAGATCGTCGGCTTCACCATCGCCCTCGGCGCCCTCGTCGCCGGCCAGACCCTCGACCGGAAGTGACCACCATGCGCATCGCCGTCTTCGGCGCCGCCGGCTCCATCGGCTCCGCCATCGTCACCGAAGCCCTCGCCCGCGGCCACCACGTCACCGCGATCGTCCGCACCCCCCGCCCCCTGCCCCCGGGCGCCGAACCCCGCATCGGCGACGCCACCGACCCCGCGTCCGTCGCACCACTGACCGACCACGACGTCGTCATCGGCGCCACCCGCCCCCCGCACGGCGAAGAGTCCGCGCTCCTGCACGCCACCGACACCCTGCTCTCGACCCTTGCAGGGACGAACGTCCGGTGCATGATCATCGGGGGTGCCGCGACACTCCGGATCCCCGGCACCCCGCGAACCGTCCTGCACTCGCCGCACGTCCACGACTCGTTCCGCGCCATAGCCGAAGCCTGCGCGGCCCAGCACTCCCGGTGCCTCGACGAATCCCGAACCGACTGGACGTACGTGAGCCCACCGGCCGTCCTCACCACGGGCCCCCGCACCGGCCGATACCGCCTGGGCGCCGACGAACTCGTCGTGGACCCCGCGGGCGACTCCACCATCTCGATGGCCGACCTGGCCGTCGCCGTCCTCGACGAGGCCGAACGGCCGAAGCACACCCGGGCCCGCTGGACGGTGGGGTACTAGCCGTCCGCGGGCGAGGTCACGGCGGCGTGCTGATCGGCCTGACCTCGATCGGCAACCCCGTCACCTGCGCGTACCGTGCGGCCAACGACAACGCCGCGTCCTCGTCCCCGGTCTCGATCACGACGAAGCCCCCGACGCACTCGTCCGCCTCCGCGTAAGGCCCGTCCCGCGCGACGCACTCGTCCCCGCGCATCCGCACCACCGTGCTCGCCCGCGGATGCTCCAACCCCGCCCCGAAGACCCAGTTCTCCGACAGCTCCAGATCACGCCGCAGGACCTTCAGCTCCGCCATGATGCGCTCCAGCTCGTCCGGCGGCGGCGCCTCGCCCACGGGCTGGATGATGTTCAGCACGTAACGCCCCACAGTGCCCCCCTCGAAGCGTCCGACACCCCCTCACTCCCCGGCCCGCGCCCGTCCAACCCCCGCCCCGCCGCGCACACCGCCGCCACGTCGACTACCATGCGGGACGAGCCGCGCCGGCGTAGCTCAATTGGCAGAGCACCTGTCTTGTAAACAGAAGGTTAGGGGTTCAAGTCCCCTCGCCGGCTCCCACGTAGAAGGCCCCTCCCGTTCCCGGAAGGGGCCTTTCTGTTACAGGAGCGTCTACGCGGCGGCGTCCATCCGGTCGGCGAAGGTGGTGGCCGCTTCGGTGAGCTGCTCGTTGACGACGTGGACGTGGACGCCCGCTGGAGCAGTGTGGTCGCGTGGACGTGCCGGAGGTCGTGCAGCCGAGCATGGGGGAGCGGCGCCGGATCGTCCTCGTTGCGCCGGGCGATCAGCGCTGGGCGCCCGGTAGCGTCGCGTGTGTGAGCGATGCGGCGATCGGTGCCTTCGTGGCCGGCCAGGCGGATGCTCGGCGGGTGACTCTGCGCCACCTTGCGGGTTGTGATCGAACCGAATTCATTGGGCTGGTGAGCGACAGCAAGGAATTGCACGAGCCGTGGATTTCTCTGCCGTCTGGTCCGGAGGAGTTTCAGGCTTACCTCGATCGTTATGAGCGGCCTGGTGAAGAGGCGGTGTTGGTTTGTTTGCGTGGGAGTGGGCGCATCGCCGGTGTGGTCAACATCAACAGCATCATCCGGGGGCGACTCCAGTCGGGCTCTGTCGCCTATGCCGCCTTCGCCCATGCCGCTGGTCAGGGTTACATGACCGAAGGGCTGGGGCTGGTGGTGCGTTACGCCTTCGAGGAGTTGCGGCTTCATCGGCTTGAGGCGCAGATACAGCCGGAGAACCACGCCTCCCTCAGGCTGGTTCGGCGGGTCGGTTTCCGGTATGAGGGCTACTCGCCCGAGTTGCTTTTCATTGACGGAGCCTGGCGAGACCACGAACGGTGGGCGATCACCAATTCTATGATCGACGTCTTTCCTGCGGCTCCGCATGCGACGTTGCCTGAACGTTGATCCTTCCCGGCGGGAGTTCGCTTGTCGTTACCGGGCCGGGTGCGTCTACGGTACGGCGATCTTGATGGTGTCCTCGACCCCGGCCCTCAGGGTGCCGATCTCGACCTCCTCGCCCGGTGCCGGGAGGTCGGACGGGCGGACGGTCTCGGGGGCGTGGAGGCCGATCCGCAGGACGCGCTTGCCGCGCAACGCGGCGTTCTTGTCGCCGCGAGGCACCCGGATCTCGTGGTCGTCGGCCGCGAACCGGTAGTCGCAGCCCAGGCCGAGCTTCGCGAACGTCTGCTTGACCTCGTCCAGTTCCTGCCCCTCGAGGGGCCGGACGGCGAGCGGCAGGGACAGGACCGCCTGCGCGCACAGCGGCCCGCTCACCCCCGGCATGGTCATCCGGACGGCCTGCGGGTTGCGAAGGGTGTACTGCTGGACCTGCAGGATGGGGAACCCGGATGTCGCGGCCGGCTTCTTGTCGGCGGGGTCGAACGGCAGCTCCCGGAAGACGGGCGCTCCGCTGCGGGACTGCGCGTTGAAGCCGTCCGTCACGATCTGGCTCAGGTTCTTGATGAACTTGTCGTAGTGCGCTGCGATGTCGCTCTGGACGCCGTACTTCTTGCGGGGCTCCTCGACGAGCGACAGGTCGGCGTCCAGATCCGCCGGGTCGACGAGCGCGTCGGTCACCCACCAGGGCGCCGAGTACGCGCCCTGGTAGCCCTGGATCAGGTACCGCTTGCCATCGTGGTGGGCTTCCACCAGCCAGTTGTGGATGCCGCCGAGGGTGCAGTCCAGGATGTAGATCTCGTTCTGGTCGGACGGTTTGAGCTTGAGCGCGTCCTCGATCTCGGCGGTCCAGGACTTTTCGCACTTCGTCTCCTTGATGGGGGAGATCGTGGCGCCGTAGTTGGCGCGTAGCCGCTTCACGGCGTTGAGGGCCACCGTGCCGCAGTTCGCCCAGGTGGTGCTGAGCTCTCTCTGCATCTTGGAGTGGGCTTCGCCTCCTTCGAGGGCCGACGCCCGCCAGCTCTTGAGCACCTCGCGCTCCGCCGGGAGGACGGCGTTGAAGATGGAGACGCTCATCAGGCGCCTGGCGGCGGCCGCGAGGTCCTGCCAGGTGGCGAACTCGTGCGCCTCCTCGGTGGTCTCGTCCCGGATGAGGGCGTTGACGTAGTCGACGAGTCCCTGGGCTCTCTGCTCGGTGTGGGCCTCTTTCGCCGAGGGATCGGCACGGCGGTCCGACTCGCGCGCGACGAGCGTGCTCGCGCCGTGCCGGACGAACTGCTTGATCGCGTCCTCGCCTTCGGGCGGCAGCGGAGCGGTCAGGGCATCCAGGGAATGGCTCTTGACGGTGAGGCGCATGATCCCCCCAACGTGATCATTCGAGCACAGAGTGTGCCGGGCGTTCAGTGTAGGTGTCACCGCATGTCAGAGCCATGAACCGGCTTTCGGGCGCCGAGCCGGAATCTGCGTTCCGGGCATGGCGTGTTGCCCCGGGTCAGCCGAGGTGCAGGTCTCGGTGGCGGAAGGCGGTCAGGCCCGTGGCGGCGAGGGCGGTGCTCGCGGCCAGGAGCCAGACGAACGGGGTCGCGGTGGCGTCGGCGCCTGGGAGGTCGGGGATGTGGGTGAAGGGGGAGAGGTCGAGGGCCCACTGGCCGATGTCGAGCATCGGGCCGACGAGGGTGACGAGGGCCGCGACGGCGACGGCGGCCCAGCTCGCGGACGTCAGGCGGGGGACGAGCCCGAAGAGCGCGACGGCGATCGCGGCGATGAGCCAGACGGCGGGGAGCTGCGCGAGTGCGGCGGTCAGGAGGGCGGGGAGTTCGCCGGGGTCGTGGACGAGCGCGGCGAGGGCGGCGCCCGTGGCGAGGCCGGCGATGGGGCCGGCGAGGGGGAACAGGAGGTGGCTGGACGCCCAGTGCAGTCGTCCGGTGGGGGTCGCGAGGAGGGGTTCGGCGCGGAGGGACGACTCCTCCGCGCGGAGTTTGAGGGTCGCGGAGACGGCGTAGCCCGCGGCGAGGAGCCCGAGCATGTTCATGACCATCGCGAAGTACGCGTCGGTGATGGTGGAGGTGCCGCCCAGGTCGGCGATGATGTCTTCGAGGTCGGGGTTGTCCTTGATGAGGTCGTTCATCCCGCCCGCGACGCCGCCGAAGACGAGCCCGAGGACGGCGAAGCCCGCGAGCCAGCCGTAGAACGGACGGCTCTGCAGGCGCCACCCGAGCCCGAAGGGGCCGCCGAGGCGGGGGGACGCCTCGGCGGGGCCGGGCCGCGGGGGGAAGATGCCCGCGGCGACGTCGCGGCGGGCCGACAGCCGCCATGCGGCGGCGACGAGGGCGAGGGTCAGCAGGACGACCGGGACGAGCAGCCACCAGCGTTCGTCGCCGAAGGGGCGCATGCGCTGCGCCCAGCCGAGGGGCGTCAGCCAGCCGAGCCAGGAGAGGGAGTTGCCCTCGCCGCCGGTGTCGGCCGCCATCCGGAGGACGAACGCGGCGCCGAGCGCGGCCATCGCGGTGCCGCGGGCGGCGCCGGCGCCCTCGGAGAGCTGGGCGGTGACGCCGGCGACGGCGGCGAAGACGATGCCGACCGCGGCCGTCTGCAGGCCGAGCGCGAGGGAGCCCGCGAGGGGCTGGTCCTGGGCGGCGACCGCGGCGGCCATGAGGAGCGCGACGACGATGTTGGCGGCGGTGGTGACGATGAGCGCGGCGGCGAGGGCCGCCTGGCGGCCGACGACCGTGGAGCCGAGGAGTTCGCGCCGTCCCGCCTCCTCCTCGACGCGGGTGTGCCGGATGACGACGAGCGCGGAGATCAGCCCGAGGGCGACGGGGACGAACGCGGACCGCTGGGTGACGAGGCCGCCGATGCTCGTGTCGTACAGGGGGCCGTACATCGCGAGGAACGTCGGGTTCGTCCCGCTGGTGGCGGCGTAGCCGAGGCGGTCGGCGGCGGTGGGGTAGAGGCTCTGGAACGTCGCGACGAAGTTCGCCGGGAGGACCGAGACGAACAGCACCCAGAGGGGGAGCAGGAACCGGTCGCGGCGGAGGACGAGGCGGACCATGCCGCCGGTGCCGACGAGCGCGGTCATGCCGCGGCCTCCTTGTAGTGGCGCAGGAACAGCTCCTCGAGCGTGGGCGGGCGGCTGGTGAGGCTCCGCACGCCGGCGGACGTGAGGTGCTTGAGGACGTCGTCGAGCCGGTCGGTGTCGACCTCGCAGCGGACGCGCGCGCCGTCGACGCGCAGGTCGTGGACGCCGGGGACGCGGGCGAGGCCGTCGGGGGGCGCGGCGAGGTCGGCGTCGATGGACGTGCGGGTGAGGTGGCGCAGGTCGGCGAGGGTGCCGCTTTCGACGGCGGCGCCCCCGCGGATGATCGTCACGCGGTCGCAGAGGGCCTCGACCTCGGAGAGGATGTGGCTGGACAGCAGGACGGTGCGGCCCTTGTCGCGTTCCTCGCGGACGCACTCCTGGAAGACCTCCTCCATCAGCGGGTCGAGGCCCGAGGTGGGTTCGTCCAGGATCAGGAGTTCGGCGTCGGACGACAGTGCGGCGACGAGGCCGACCTTCTGCCGGTTGCCCTTCGAGTAGGTGCGGCCCTTCTTGCGGGGGTCGAGCTCGAAGCGGTCGAGCAGTTCGGCGCGCCGGGCCTTGTCGATGCCGCCGCGCATCCGGCCGAGCAGGTCGATGACCTCGCCGCCGGACAGGTTCGGCCACAGCGTGACGTCGCCGGGGACGTACGCGAGGCGGCGGTGCAGTTCGGTGGCGTCCCGCCACGGGTCGCCGCCGAGGAGCCGGACGGTGCCGGCGTCGGCGCGCAGCAGGCCGAGCAGGACGCGGATGGCGGTGGACTTGCCGGCGCCGTTCGGGCCGAGGAAGCCGTGCACCTCGCCGGGACGGACGTCGAGGTCGAGCCGGTCGAGCGCGCGCGTCCGTCCGAAGGTCTTGACCAGGCCGGACACCTGGACGGGGTTCGTCTGTGTCACCGGGGTTCTCCTTGTTCGGGGGTTTCGACGGCACACCGGCCGCCGCCCCCGCGGTCAGGGGAGGCGGTGCGGTGCCGGGGCGGGCGCAGGGTGCGGGGGCGGGTCGGAGTCGGCCTTGCGGGCGGCGGCGGCGCTGGTGGACAGCCGCGGGAAGTCAGGCATCCCCGCCCTCTTCCGTGGCGTCCCGCATCTTCCGCAGGACCTCGCGGGTCTGCTCTTCGAGTTCCGGGGTGATCAGGTTGTCGGTGTGGACGTCCATGAGCGCCATCGCGAGCCGCGGGTAGCCCTCGGGGGTGAGGATGTCGGTGCCCAGCGTGCGGGAGAGGTGCTCGTTCAGGACGACGATCCCGAAGTTCATGGCGGTGATCACGGCCGCGTACGCGTGGAGGTCGTCGGTGGCGGGTTTGCGCATGCCGGTGGAGCCGCGGGCGAGGATGTCCTCGCTGAACTCCACCGAGTCGTCGAACAGCGTGCGTGCGGCGTCGGAGTCCTCCACCAGCGCGCGCGCCATGTACTGCTGGACGGGCAGGGCCGTCTGCATCGCGATCGTCAGGAAGTTCGGGTTCGCCATGCCGCCGGACAGCGCCTCTTCCTTGACCCGGCGGATCGCGTCGATGGCGTAGGCGTCGCAGGCTTCGCGCAGGGCGGCCTTGTTCGTGAAGTGGTGCTGGACGAGCGCGGGGGAGACCCCGGCGGCCTTCGCGATCCCGCGGATCGTGGCGCCCTTCTCACCGAGCTTGGCGAACTGCAGCATCGCCGCGTCCCTGATGCGCGCGCGCGTCGTCAGGTCTTCCGGCTCTCGCCGCTCGTCCACACCGGCCCCCATACGCCCGTCCAGTCCCTGTACGTTTGTACACTGTACGTCCGTACAGGGGTGCTCGGCAAGATGCGCGGGGGTGATGGCGGCGTTCCGGCGCCGGTTCAGCCGTTGGCGACCGCCGACGCGATGGCGGCGGCGACCGGGACGACCGCGAGCGCGGTCATGACGAGGATCTGCGGGGCCCGCCGCGACGGGTGCCGGTCCCGCAGGACGACCGTCCGCGCCATCTTGTCGTGCAGGCACTGCCGCAGCGGGCGGTCCCACAGCGTCCACAGGACGTTGACGAGCGCGAGCACGCCGATGACCGAGCCGGCGAACCCCCAGAAGACGGGATAGGCGAGCGCGCGTCCCATACCGCGGAAGGGCGTCAGGGGTTCTTCGGGCGCGTCGACGCCGGCGACCCGTATTTTCAGCAGGCACTTGCCGAGCGTGCGTCCCCAGAAGGCCAGTTGAAGGGCTTCGCAGAGATAAAGGCAGGCGAGAAAGAACACCGCGAGCGAAATCCCGACCGCGAGCGGGGTCTCGTTCTCCCCGTAGGCGTTCTCCTCGTACGTCAAAGTCAATACGCTGAACACGACGCCCGCGATGATCATGACGAGGACGACCTGGTCGATGATCCGCGCGGCCAGCCGCCGTCCGGCTCCCGCCAGGTCGAGGTCGGTGTCCTCGTCGCCCGGCGGCAGCCACGCCGAGGACGCGCCCTCCGGCGGCTGGTACCACCCGGGCGAGTCCTCGGGGACCGTGCCGGTGCGTCGCGGGTCGTATCCGTATTCGTGCATGGGGGCGCGACCCTTTCCGTTGGTGAACCGGATGGCGAAAGCCGTGAATCTCGACGCCGGACGGCCGGATGTGGCCATTTTCTCGATGGTGCGGCGGAGAATGGCGCGGAAGACATTAGCCAGCCCCGGGTGGGCTGTCCAATCGATTACCGCCGGTCGGCGGGCGCGGCGGTCAAGGAATGGCCGCGGCGGGCATGGCCGGCCGGCGGAGGCCATCGGCGGGCGCGCGGCGCGGGGACCGGCCGCGCCGGTGCCGGGACGCGGCGGGCAAGGGATTGTTCTGATTCTCGTCAATAGCGCATCGGCGATCTTGGTCCTTTGGTCTCATGGTGTCGCCAAATCGATACATAGAGTCATGTCGCGGATAGGGGGCCGGATGGTCGGGGGAACGGACGCGACGGCACGCCGGGGGGCGGAACGGGGCAGAAGGGTCCCTCCGGGGCGGTACGCGGCGATCGCCGGGGACGAGCGGTTCCGGCGGCTGGACCGCAGGTTCCGCCGGACGGTCGCCGTCGGCGCGGGCGCCTTCCTGGGGTGGTACTTCCTGTACGTCGCCCTGTCGGCGTTCGCGCGGGGGTTCATGGCGCGGCCGGTGGCCGGGAACGTCAACGTCGCGATGCTGCTCGGGGTCCTGCAGTTCGCCTCGACGCTGCTGCTGGCCGCCGCGTTCGCCGCCTACGCGCGGCGGCGCCTCGACCCGCTCGCGGACGAGCTGCGCGCCGAGGCGGACGGGCCGCCCGCGCCGCCGCCGGGGGCCGCGCCCGCCGCGTATCCCGCACCGCCGGGACGTCCGGCGCCCGTCGCGCCCCGCGCGTCGGACGGACGCTGGGACGTCCGGATGGGGGAGGCGCGGTGACGGAGCTGACCTTCGGGGTGTTCGTCGTCTTCGTCCTGATCACCCTCGGGATCACGGTGTGGGCCCGCGCCAACACGCGGGGAGCGGACGACTTCTACGCGGGCGGCCGGAAGTTCTCGGGCGCCCAGAACGGGACGGCGCTCGCGGGCGACTACATGTCGGCGGCGTCGTTCCTCGGCATCGCGGGGCTCATCGCGCTGTCCGGATACGACGGGTTCCTGTACTCGATCGGGTTCCTCGTGGCGTGGCTGCTCGCGCTCCTGCTCGTCGGGGCGATCCGCAACGCCGGGCGCTTCACGCTCGCGGACGTCCTCGCGCAGCGGGTCCGGCGGCAGCCGCCGGTGCGGCGCGCGGCGGTCGTCTCCACGGTCACGGTGTCGGTCTTCTACCTGCTCGCCCAGATGGTCGGGGCCGGGGCGCTCGTGTCGATGCTGCTGGGCGTGCACCCGGGCGAGCGGTTCCTCGGGATGTCGGCCGATGTCGCCGAGACGGTCACGATCGTCGTGGTCGGGTCGCTGATGATCTGTTACGTCATGTTCGGCGGGATGAAGGCCACGACCTGGGTGCAGATCGTCAAGGCCGTGCTGCTGATGGGCGGCACGATCGTCCTGACGGTGCTGGTGCTGAGCCGGTTCGGGTTCGACCCCAGCAGGATGCTCGGATCGGCGGCCGACGCGAGCGGCCGCGGCGACGCGTTCCTGCGGCCCGGACTGCACTACGGGCGGGACGTCGAGGGCGACCTCTACCGGACGATCATCGGCAAGCTCGACTTCTTCAGCCTCGCGCTCGCCCTCGTCCTCGGCACCGTGGGGCTCCCCCACATCGTCGCCCGGTTCTTCACGGTGCCGGACGCCCGCGCCGCCCGCACGTCCGTGTCCTGGTCGATCGGGCTCGTCGGCGCGTTCTACCTGATGACGCTCGCGCTCGGGTTCGGCGCGGCGGCGCTCGTCGGGCGGGAGCGCATCGTCGCCCAGGACCCGTCGGGCAACACGGCGGCGCTGCAGCTCGCGCACGCGGTCGGCGAGCACGTCGCCGGGCCGGTCGGCGGGGACGTGCTGCTCGCGTTCACCGGCGCCGTCGCGTTCGCGACGATCCTCGCCGTGGTGTCGGGCCTGGTGCTGGCGTCGTCGACGTCGCTGGCGCACGACTACTTCGGCCAGGTGCTGATGTTCGGACGTCCCCGCGAGTCGCAGGAGGTCGCGGTGGCGCGGGTCGCGGCGTTCCTGGTGGGGGCGCTCGCGGTCGTCCTGGCCGTCGTCGCCCGCGACCTCAACGTGGCGTTCCTGGTGGCGCTGGCGTTCGCGATCGCCGCGGCGGCGAACCTCCCCGCGATCGTCCTGTCGCTGTTCTGGCGGCGGTTCAACTCGACGGGCGCGGTCGCCGGGATCTACGGCGGGCTCGGCAGCTCGCTGGTGCTCGTGTTCTTCTCGCCGGTCGTGTCGGGGAAGGCCGACCCGGTGACCGGGCGGAGCCTGTCGCTGTTCCCCACGGGCGTCGACTTCCACCTGTTCCCGCTGGAGAACCCCGGGATCGTGTCGGTCCCGATCGGGTTCGCGTGCGCGGTCGCCGGGACGTTCCTGGCCCGCGAGAAGGCCGACCCGCTGCGCTACGACGACCTGTCGGTGCGGGCGCTCACGGGGGCCGGGTCGCACTGACGGCCGGGCCGGGTCGCACCGACGGCCGGGCCGGGCGTGGCCGTGTCCGGCCGGTGAGGCGAACCCCACAGCGCGGCATCGCGGGCGAGACGTTCCGCCCCGCCCGGAGCGTGCCTTAATGTGCCGTGTGCCCGGGCGGCGTGATGATCCCGTGGCAGAATGTGGCTCGCCGTGGAGCACGGTCGACACCGGGAGGAGGTGCGGCAGGGTGTCCCAAGCCGGTCGGCACCGTTCCCGGCGTGCTCGTCCGGCCCCGCGCCCCCCGCGGACCCCGATCCCGCGCCCGGCCCGGCGTCCGGCCCCGCGCTCGGCGCGGACGACCGCCGCCCTCGCCGTGGTGACGCTCGCGGCCGCCGCGGTCGTCCCGTTCGCGATGGCGCCCGACGGCCCGGACCGCACGCCCCGTCCCGTCCGCGGCGCCGCCGCAGGGGCGCCGGTCGCCGCCGCCGACCAGATCCGCGCCCGCGAATGGCACCTGGAGACGGTCCGCGCGGAGCGGGCGTGGAAGTGGTCCACGGGACAGGACGTCACCGTCGCCGTGCTCGACACCGGCGTCGACGCGAACCACCCCGACCTCGTCGGCAGCGTCGTGAACGGGCCCGACCTGACCGGCGGCGGGCGGCCCCCCGGCACCCGCTACTGGGGCCTGCACGGCACCTCGATGGCCAGCATCATCGCCGGTCACGGGCACGGCCGCGCCGGCTCCGAGGGGATCATCGGGGTGGCGCCGCAGAGCCGCGTCCTGTCGATCCGGGTGACGCTGGAGAACGACGACCCGCTGCGGCGCGAGCACCGGCGGGAGGCCGGGGACGGCGACGCGATCGCGCAGGGCATCCGGTACGCCGTCGACCACGGCGCCGACATCATCAACATGTCGCTCGGCGGCGGCCAGCAGTACTACAACGGCACCCCGGCGCAGGCGAGCGCGATCCGGTACGCGCTGAACCGGGGCGTCGTGCTGATCGCTTCCGCGGGCAACGACGGCTCCACCGCGAACCGGAAGAACTTCCCCGCCGCCTACCCGGGCGTCATCGCGGTCGGCGCCCTCGACCGGCGGCTGCGCCTGTGGGAGGACAGCAACCGGCACTCCCACGTCTCCGTGTGCGCACCCGGCGTGGACATCGTCAGCGCCGACAACGGCAAGGGCTACGTCGTCGGGACGGGCACGAGCGCGTCCTCGGCGATCGTCGCGGGCGTCGCCGCGCTCGTCCGCGCCCGCTACCCGAAGCTGACGCCGGACGAGGTGCGGCGCGCGCTCGTCCAGGGGTCCCCCGCCCGGCCCGGCCACCCGACCGGGTTCGCCGGCTGCCCGGGGACCGTGGACGCCGTCCGCACCCTGCTCGCCGCGCACAGCCTCAACAAGGTCTCGACCGGCCCCGTCCAGACGCCCACCCCGGTCCCGACGCCCGAACCGGTCGCGGAACCGGAGGGCGAGGGCACGGGCATGCTGCTGCCGCTCGTCCTCGGCGGCGGCGGGGTGCTGCTCCTGGTCGGGGTGACGCTCGGCTGGCGGCAGCGCGGGCGCCGCGAGGACGACGACGAGGAGACGATGCCCGAGTACGGGCTCCCCGGGCCGCCGCCCGACCCGGTGCCGCGCAGCCCCGCCCGCCCGCCCGCCGCCGCACCGCCGTCCGGAGGCGACGGGCCGCCGATGGCGCCGGTCAACGCGCCCCTCTGGCAGAACAACCAGGTCGCGCCGCCGTCCGGATACACCGACCCCGGGGCGCCGGTGCGCTTCGACCCCCCTCCGACCCCGGGCGCACCCCCGCCGGACGTCGCCCCGCCGCCCGTCCGATTCGAGCCGCGCCCGCCCCCGCACCCGTCCGGTGGCCCCGCGGGTCCGGACGCCCCACCGGTGTCGAACGGCCACGACTTCGGCGGCGCGAACGTCCTCGACGGCACCGCCCGCAACGCGACGAGCGAGACGAACGGGAGCCGTGCGGGCGGCGCGGCCTTCGCGGGCGACGGCATGTTCACGGGCGGCGATCCCCACGGGACGATCCCGGGCACCCCGCCCGCAGGGCGAATGCCCGCCGATGGCGGGACGTTCCCGGACGAGGCGGCGGCCGGGGCTCCTGCGGGTGGGACGCCGCTGGGCGGGATGCCCGCTGGTCGCGGGACGTTCGCGGGCGAGGCGGCGGGCGGGTCGCATGCGGGTGGAGCACCGGCGGGCGAGGCGCTCGGCGGCGGGACCCCCACAGGCGGGATGCCCGCCGATGGCGGGGGATTCGCGGGCGATGCGGTGTCGTCGGGAGATGAAGCGAACGGGACGGCCGCGAGCGGTGGAAGGTTCGCGGGCGGTGGGGCGGCCGGGGCGAGCCGGGCTTCCGTGGACGGGACGCCCGTAGGCGGGGAGTTCGCGGGCGGGTCGGCGAACGCCCCGGGCGGTGTCGGCGAGGACGCGGGGACCGGCGAGGACCGCGGCGCCGGCGAGATCCCGATCTTCGATGACGAGGCGTGGGAACGCTTTCGGCGGAGCGCCCTCGGGGGCACCGGCGTCCGCGACGCCTCGCCGCGGCCGGCCGTCCCGACGCCGCTGCCCGCGGGGGGCCCGGAGCCCGGTCGGCCGCCCGCGACCCCGGGCGAGGCCCCGCGGGACGGCGCGGGCCCCGTGCACGCGCCGTCCGGGACGACGCCGGCCGCGCCGGACGGTCCGGCGGGGCGCGGCGAGGCGGCGCCGGGCGACGAAGAGGAGTACCGGCCGCCCTGGTGGTGACCCGGCGGGACGCGTGCCGCGGGGCGCACGTCCCCGGTCGCGCGGTACTCCGGCGGGCGTAGGGCGGGAGTCTCCGGGCGGCCGATGACGCCCCCCGGAGCCGTCGCGGAGCATCGAACCATCCGATGAAACAGGAGGTCGATGACCATGTGGACGACGCTCGCGACGCAGATGCACCCCGGTGGGTGGTCCGACGGCGGGGACGCGCCCGCGTTCTGGCCGGTGTTCCCCGCCATGTTCGGGCTGTTCTGGCTCGCCGTGCTGGCGACCGGGTTCTACTTCATCCGCCGCCGCGTGACCGGAGGCGGGAGGCCGCACGGCGGCGGCGACCCGCTGAGCGGGGCGCGGTCGATCCTGGCCGAGCGGTTCGCGCGCGGCGAGATCGACGAGGACGAGTACCTGACGCGCATGTCGGCGCTGCGCGCCGACGCGTGACGGTCACTCGGCGCCGGCCTCTTCGAAGATCCGCTCGATGCCGTCGTCCGGGTACATGGGCGCCTGGGCGGCGGCCGCGTCGGCGAACCGGGTCAGCAGCCGCGCGAACTCGGCGCGCTCCCGGTTCGTCCAGCCGGCCATCAGTTCCTCGAAGTAGGTGCGGCGGAAGCGGTCGGCGACCTGCTTGACGCGGGTGCCGGCGTCGGTCAGCCGGAGGTTGGCGCGGCGCGCGTCGACGGGGGACGGGCGCCGCGACACCAGGCCGGCGTCGATGGCGTGCCCGACCAGCCGGCTGGCGGTCGACGGGTCGACCTCCAGCCGTTCCGCGACGGCTCCGACGGTGATCTCGGGGCCGTCGCCGTCGTCGTGCCCGGCCGCGTCGAGGAGCGCGGCGACGGCGTTGACGACCATCAGGTTGGACAACTGCAGGGGCCGGCCGTCCGGGCCCGCGGCGGTCTGCGCGCGGACCCGCTTCATCAGGTCGGGCTTGGCCCAGACGCGCCGCAGGTGGAACAGCGCGGTCGCGATCTCGGCCAGGGTCTCGTCGGGGACGTCGCGGTCGGACGACTCGGCAGGCCGTTCGGTTGCGCTGGTCTCCGTCGCCATGCAGCTGTCTCCCGTTCGTTCGGCGTACCGTCAACCCTAACCGGTGTACCGTGCACACGATCTTTATATGGGCCATATCTCGCCGGGTGTTTCCGCTGGGGCCGCAGCGCGGTTCCGGGACACGGGGCAAATGAAGATCTCCAGGTGAGCGGGGTTGTGATGCACTGAAACGGCGGCGGCCCGTTCCCCGCGAACCGCCGGTGGCCGTCCGCACGGGCGCGTACCATGGCACCCTGCCGAACCGGACGACCCGGGATCAGTGACCACAGAGGGGATCTCATGTCGGCGGCAGACACCCCCCGTGACGCCCTCCGACTGGACGTGAGCATGGACGAAGGCGCCCCCCGGCGACCCGTGACCGACGACCACCAAGCCGCTTCCCCCGAAGCGGACGCGGGTGTTCCCCGACCCCGCGCCCCCGAGCCCGGGACGTCCGGGACGTCCGGCGGCCCGGCCGAGGCCGGTGTGCCCGGCCCCCGGGCCCCGGAGCACGAGGCGGCCGAGACGGACGAGACGGACGAGACCGGCGCGGGCGGCGACGAGACCGCCGCGGCCGACGACCTCGAGCCCGGCGTCCTCGCGGACGACGACGCCGCGTTCCCGTCCGGGGGCCTCTCCGAGCGCGACCGCCAGATCCTCGCCTTCGAACGGCGCTGGTGGAAGTACGCGGGCGCCAAGGAGCAGGCCATCCGCGAGCTGTTCGACATGTCGGCGACCCGGTACTACCAGCTGCTGAACATCCTGATCGACCGGCCCGAGGCGCTCGAGTGCGACCCGATGCTGGTCAAGCGGCTGCGCCGGATGCGGTCGCAGCGGCAGCGCAAGCGCGCCGCGCGCCGCCTCGGCATCCGGCCCTGACCCGGCGAGACTGGTCCGCGTGACTACTCCCCGATCTGTGAAACGACTCGACGAACGTCCCGTGACGCCCGCCGGCGCCGAGGGGATCGACGCGATCCGGCGGACGCCCGGACGGGCCGTGCTCGCCTTCGACTTCGACGGCACGCTCGCCCCGATCGTCGCCGACCCCGCCGAGGCCCGCGCCGAGCCGCGCGCCGCCGGCACGCTGGCCCGGCTCGCCGCGCGCGCCGGCGCGGTGGCGATCATCACCGGACGTCCGGCGGCGGTCGCGGTCGAGTACGGCGGGTTCGCCGGGATCGACGGGCTCGTCGTCCTCGGGCAGTACGGGATGGAACGGTGGGAATCGGGCGAACTGAGGACGCCCGAGCCGCTCCCGGGCGTCGCCGAGGCGCGCGCGAAGCTGCCCGGCGTCCTCGAGGCGGCCGGGGCGCCGCCCGGGACGTTCGTCGAG
Organism: Actinomadura sediminis; assembly: GCF_042675525.1. NCBI lineage: Bacteria > Bacillati > Actinomycetota > Actinomycetes > Streptosporangiales > Thermomonosporaceae > Actinomadura > Actinomadura sediminis. The sequence goes on along the minus strand of NZ_JBHTJA010000042.1, from coordinate 25,200 downwards.
GACAAGCAGCACGCGCTCGTCGTCCACACCCGGCGGTGCGCCGAACCCGAGGTGGCGCTCGAACGGCTCCGCGGCATCATCGCCGCCCTCGCCGAACGGACGGGCCTCGCGCTCGAACCCGGCCGGTTCGTCCTCGAACTGCGGCCGCCCGGCATGGACAAGGGCGTCGCGCTCCGCGCGTTCGTGGACGAACGCGACGAACGCCCGTCCGCCGTCCTGTTCGCGGGCGACGACCTGGGCGACCTCGCGGCGTTCGACGCCGTCGAGGCGCTGCGCGCGGAGGGCGTGCCCGGCGTGACGGTGTGCAGCGCGTCGAACGAGGTCACGAAGCTGGCCGAACGCGCCGACGTCGTGGTGGACGGCCCGTCCGGCGTGATCGATCTCCTCGACGCCCTGCTGGACGGCTCCGCCTGACCTCCGGCCCGCCGTGGGCTATCTGCGAGTGATAAGAGCCTCGTCCGGTTTTGTAGGTTCTCGCTCGACTACGGGGTCACCTGTGGATTCCGGTGACGATTGAGCCAAAATATGGTGCTCACAGGGGGAACCGCGCGAAGCTCCGGGGAGGCTGGACGTGAACATGGACCCGACGGTGCCACGTCGTCCCGACGGGACGGCGCCGCCGCCCCTTGCCCATGGCGTCGCGGCGCCTCCACCCGGCAACCCGATACCGCCCGGCGCGCCGACGAGCCCGATCGTCCACGGCCCGCCGCCGGGATGGACGCCGACCGGCGCCCCGGCACCGCCGCACGCGCCGGGAACCCCGCCGGGCGAGGCCGCCGGGACATACCGGACGGACGGCGTGTACCGGGGCGACCGGGCGCCCGCACCGGGAGGCGAACGCCCGCTCGCCCCCCACGCCCAGCAGGCCGCCGGAAGCGGCCCCGCCCCGACGCCCACGCCCGACGCCCAGCGGGCGTTCGCGCCGGGGGCGGGGGCCGTGGGCGGGTCGGCGTCCGGTCCGGCGAGCGCGCCGCTGCCCGGGGTCGGGGACGAGCCGGGGGCCGTGACCGGGCCGATGGGGGTGCGGGAGACCAGCGGCGTCCAGGTTCGGCTCGGCACGCGGGGCGGACGGGGGCGCCGGGAGCGGGCTCGCGCGGAGCGGGCGGCGGGGGAGCGGCCGGGGCCCGGCGAGCACCCCGGGGAGCGGCCCGGCAAGCGCGCCGGCAAGCGTGCGGGGATCGTCGCGGGCGGGGTGGTCGCGCTGGCGGCGCTCGTGATGGCGGGCGTCGTCCTGTCGTCGAGCACGCGTGAGGGCGAGGCGGGGAACGCGGCGTTCGGCGGTGAGGGCGGCGAGCGGCCGAACGGGACGGCGTCCGTCCCGCTGCCGGAGGCGGGGAAGCCGGTCGAGGTGGGCACGGCCGACGGTTCGCGTTACCGGATCGCGGCGGTGACCGCGGGGGTGAGCGACGGGACGATGCCGTCGACGCATTCGGCGGCCCCGTCAGGGACGTCCTACCCCTACATCGAGTACCTCCTGACGAACCCGAAGGACGAGCGGGTGCTGCTGGACTTCCCGGGGGACGTGTTCGTCAAGGCGGAGCTCGTGGCCGCCGACGCGCGGGGACGCTGCATGCCTCAGGCGGGGGTGCCCGAGGAGATGTGCACGCCGCCGACCAGGAGCCGCGTGGTCAAGACGCTGGTGGGCGGGGAGCCGATCCAGGGGGAGGGCGGCGACAAGTGGATGCCGCCCGGTTCGTCGTACCTGGTGCGTGCGACGGTCACCGTTCCGGTGGATCGCCGCATCGACGGCACGGACCTGGGGCTGTACATCTGGAAGCAGCTCTACATGAACGACCAGCTCGCCAAGCCGGCGCCGTTCCCGAGCTGAGCGAGGCCCGAGCCGACGAGAAGGGGCCGTCGCGCAGATGCGCGGCGGCCCCTGACCGGGTTCGCTCCTGGGTTCACTCCGCTTCGGGGTCATCGGCGAGGATCCCGTAGATGCGGCGGCGGGCGTCGTTGACGACGTCCAGCGCGCGCGCCTTCTGCGTCTCGCTGCCGACCGCCATGACCTGCTGCAGGGCGCCCATGAGCTGCCCGACGGCCTCGCGTCCCCGCAGGACGTTCTCGCCCGCGGCGTCGGTGACCTCTTCCCAGGGGGCGGTGGTCTGCTCGGCCGCCTCCGCGCGGCCCGTGTCGGTGAGCTCGAACAGGCGCTTGCCGCCGTCCTCGCGGCTGGTGACCAGGCCCTCGTCCTCCAGCATCTGGAGGGTGGGGTAGACCGAGCCGGGGCTGGGCCGCCAGACGCCGCCGGTGCGCTCGTCCAGCTCCTGGATCATCTCGTAGCCGTGCATGGGGCGTTCGGCGAGCAGCGCGAGCAGGGCCGCGCGGACGTTGCCGCGTCGGGTGCGGCGCCCGCCCCGGCCGCCGCGCCCGCCGCCCCGGTGGCCGTGCCCCCAGGGGCCGGGGCCGCCCGGGCCGAAGGGGCCCATGGGGCCTCCGGAGCCGAAGGGGCCGCCGCGCCGCGCGCGCTGTTCGAAACGCCGGAAGGGGCCGGGGCCCCGCATGTCGTGTGCATGCATCGCTGTCTCCTCATCTGATCGGTTGCGATGCATTAACGATATATCGCTAAGTTGTCGTTGGCAAGTGCCGGGTTCCGCGGGGGCCGAAACGAAACGCCCGGGCCCGCTCGTGGAGGACGAGCGGGCCCGGGCGCGAACGCGGCGTCGGACGCCGACGGCGGGGTCAGGGGCCGGTCACCTGCAGGTGGTCGAGGATGTCGGTGGTCGCCTTGCGGTCGTCGGTCTCCTTCACCCGGATCCAGAGCCCGAACCGGCCGGACGAGTGCCGCAGCCCGACCTCGGTGACCGACGCGGTCCCGGACGTGCAGCCGGTGAACCGCGTGATCGTCCCGGTGAGCGACTTGTCGGGCGACGTGTAGTTCTCGGGCCCGCCCTTCTGGCACTGCGGGTGCCGCGCGGCGGTCGGCGGCGGGAGCCGCCCCTGCCGCGGGTCGGTGGTGACGCCGATGAACACGCCGGGGACCGCCCCGTCGCCCTGGAAGCCGTCCACGCTCGTGGTCGCGCGCAGGACGGGACGCTCCTGCGGGTCGTTCAGCCCGACGATCGACGGCGCCCAGGTCTCCTCCGGCTGCAGCGGCCACGCCTTCGGCACCGCGGCCTTGATCTTGCCGCCGTTGTTGGAGACCTGGGCGAAGTCCTTCGGGATCGCCTTCTCCTCGCCGCCTTCCCCCGACCCGCCGCCGTCGCCGGAGAACAGGGTGCCGAGGAGGAGTCCCGCGACGACCGCGACCGCCAGCACGACCGCCGTGATGATCAGCGGCGTCCCGTACCGTCCGCCGGCGCCCTTGACCCGCCCGAGCGGCCCGCCGCCCCCGCCCTGCCGCGGCCCGCCCTGCGCGGGCGGGGGCGGCTGGAAACCGGTCGGCGGCGGCCCCTGGTCCGAGTGCGGCATCGGGCCGGGCGGCCGCCCCGCCGGGAACGCGGCCGTGCGCTGGTCGTCGCCGCCCGGTGCGGACGACGGATGCTGCGACGGCATCGCCATCGTGGCGTCGTCGGCGGCCCCGGACGACGACGGCCGCGCCGCGCCGAACGCGCCGCCCCCCGGACGCGAACCCGGGTGGTCGACGATCGTCTGGTCGCCGTCCGCGGCCGGCGGCGGGTCGAACCGCGTCTGCATGCCCGGCGGCACCGCCCCGGACGACGACGGGGACGACGACGGGGACGACGACGGGGACGACGCGGCGGGCGCGGGCGCCCCGTCGCGGCGGAAGTCCTGGACGGTGGCGTCCGGGTCGATCCGCGGTTCGGCGGGCGCGGCCGGTTCGGCCCCGGCCGCGCTCCCGGCCCCGGCCGGCACGGCCTCGTCGAGCATCGTCACGTCGGAGGCCGGGGGAGCGGGCGGCGGGGCCGGCGCGGAGGGCCGCGACGTGGCCCGCGCCGGCGGCGGGACGAGCGTGGACAGGGCCTCGGCGAACGCCTCGGCGGTCGGCCAGCGGTTCTCCCGGTCGACCTCCAGCGCGCGCAGCACGACCTGGTCCATCGCGGCGGTCACGCCCTCGCGCAGCTCGCTCGGCGGAGACTTCACCGGCGCCGGGCCGGGGGCCCGCCCGGCGAGCATGTGGTAGGTCAGCGCGCCCAGCCCGTAGACGTCCGCGCGGACGTCCAGGCCGCCGCCGAAGCGGGCCTGCTCGGGGGACATGTAACCGGGGGTGCCGACCGGCAGCGTGAACGCGCCGGACGCGTGCGCGAGCGCCTTCGCCAGCCCGAGGTCGGCGATCAGCAGCTTCTCGCCGCCGTCGGGGGTCGACTGGAACAGGACGTTCGACGGCTTCAGGTCCCGGTGGATCACGCCGAGCGCGTTGATGACCTCGACGCCGTAGGCGATCTCCTCGGCGAGCGCGATGGCCTCGTTGACCGGAAGCGGCCGTTCGCGCATCCGGTCGGCGAGCGTCCCGCGGTCCGCGTACGACATGACGAAGTACGGGCGTCTGTCGGGGAGTTCGCCGATGTCGTGCACCCGCACGAGACGCTCGGAGTCGGCGCGGCGCAGGATGCGCGCCTCTTCCAGGAACCGGTTGCGCACGTCGAGGTCGTCGACGAGGCTCCCGGACAGGACTTTGATCGCGACCGGCGACTCCAACGCGTCGTCGTGCCCGAGCCACACGGACGCGAACGCCCCGGACCCCAGGGCGCGATCGATTCGGTAACGGTCGACGTTCGGTGGGAAGGACACTCCCGTATCATGCCCAACAAACGGGGTGAGTGTGCGATCGAGCATTGAGGCACGGCATGGCATTCGATGAACGGACCGAGGAGCTGGCCCTGCTGGCCGCGCAGGGCGACCAGGCCGCCCTCAACGCGCTCCTCCGCAAGATCGAGCCGGACGTGCTGCGGCACGCCGCCCGGTTCCTGCCCTGCCGGCAGGACGCCGAGGAGGCGTGCCAGGACGCGCTGCTGCAGGTCGCGCGGAACATCCACCGTTTCGAGGGCCGTTCCCGGTTCAGCACGTGGCTGCACGTCGTCGTCGCGAACTCGGCGCGCTCCACCTACCGGTCGCTGAAGCGCCGCTCCGTCGAGCAGGCGGGCGAGCTGCCGCAGCAGCGCCCCGACCCGCGCCGCACCAGCGTCATCGCGGGCTCCCGCGTCGACATCCTCGACGCCATGGAGGACCTCGAGGCCCGCAAGCCCGACCTCATCCAGGCGCTCGTCCTGCGGGACGTCTCCCAGCTCGAGTACGCGGAGATCGCCGAGCAGCTCAAGCTCCCGCTCGGGACGGTCAAGTCGCGCATCCACGAGGCGCGGCGGCAGGTGCGGCAGACGCTCGGCGAGTCCTACACCTGAGCCTGGCCGCCGCGGGACGGCCGCGGCGCGGCGCCGTCCGCGGCGCCGTCCGCGTAGCGCGACGTACCCGGAAACGTCCGGACATCCGCAGGTCGGCGGGCGTCAAGGGTCGGTAATCGCGCCGCAACGATCCGTCGATGCGCCGGGCGCGGCGCGCGCGCCGCCGCGAGCATTCCGTGCATGTCACCAGGTCCCGCCGCCCGCACCGAGCGACCGATCTTCGTCATCGGCTGCCCCCGCTCGGGGACGACGCTGCTCCAGCTGATGCTGCACTCGCACCGGCGCATCGCGATCGCCCCCGAGACCAAGTTCGTCCTGCCCGGCTATACGCAACGGTGCGAGTTCGGTGACCTGACGGACACCGCGAACAGGCGGGCGCTGGCCGAGTGGATCACCGGCCGCCGGCAGACGAAGTTCCACGAGCTCGGCCTGGACGCCGCCGAGATCGCCGACGAGATCGTCGCGGCGCCGCCCACGCTCGGCTCCGCGTACGGGGTCGTGTTCCGGGCGTACGCGCGCAGGTTCGGCAAGCCGCGCTGGGGTGACAAGCGGCCGAGCTACGCGCGGCACGCCGGCGCGCTGCTGCGCATGTTCCCGGACGCCCAGTTCGTCCATCTCATCCGGGACGGCCGCGACTGCATCGCGTCGCTGCAGGAGATGCCCTGGTACGACCGCGACATCCACCACGCGATCTCCGCGTGGCGGGAGGCGATCGACCAGGGCCGCCGCCTCGCGTCCCGGCTCGGCCCCGACACGTACTACGAGCTCCAGTACGAGCGCCTCGTCGCCGACCCCGCCGACGAGCTGATCCGGCTCTGCGGCTTCCTCGGCGAGGACTTCGACCCCGCGATGACGAGCCCGCAGGGCCTCGCGCGCCGCACCGTCCCGCTGCGCAAGCGGTGGCACGGCCGCACGCACGACGCCGTCACGTCCACCCAGGTCGGGTCGTGGGCGCAGCGGCTCGACCCCTGGCAGATCAGCCTGGCCGAGGCCGCCTTCGGCGACCGCCTCGCCGAGTACGGGTACGAGCCGAGCGGCCTGCCCCGGCCCGCCGCCGCGCACCTCGCCCAGTACGCGAAGGTCGGCGCGCACCGCCGGATGGCGCACCGCAAGCAGGCCGTCCGGGAACGCTGGCGCCGCCACAACGAGCCGAACCCGGTCGAGTGCCTCCTGCCGCCCGAGCCCGCACGGCTCGCGTCCGGCGCGTGACGGACGCGGACGGCCGCGTCAGTCGAGCGCCGCGAGCTGCTCGGCGAACCAGCGCTGCGGCGGCAGCGCCGTCGCCGCCGCCGCGAGCCGGGTGCCGCGCGCCGCGCGCTCGTCCCGCGGCATCAGCAGCGCCCGGTGCAGCGCCTCGGCCGTCTGCGTCACGTCGTACGGGTTCACCATGAGCGCGTCGTCGGACAGCTCCGCCGCCGCTCCCGCCTCCCGCGACAGGACGAGCGCGCAGCCGCGCCGCGACAGCACCGGGCCCTCCTTCGCGACGAGGTTCATCCCGTCCCGGATCGGGTTCACCAGCAGGACGTCCGCGAGCCCGTAGGCCGCGAGGGAGCGCGGGTAGTCGTCGTTCACCTGCAGGATCAGCGGCTCCCACGCGGCGGTGCCGAACTCCTCGATGATCTGCTCGGCCGTCCGCCGCACCGCCGCCGTGTACTCGCGGTACTCGGGCAGGTCGTACCGCGACGGGTACGCGAACGCCAGGTGCACCACGCGTCCGCGCCACTCCGGATGGTTCACGAGCAGTTCCCGGTACGCCGCGAGCCCGCGCACGATGTTCTTCGACAGTTCCGTCCTGTCGACGCGCACGATGAGCCGGCGGTCGCCCACCTGCTCGCGCAGCGCGCGCGCCCGCTCCGCGACGTCCGGTTCCGCGGCGCGTTCCCGCAGCGCGGCGCCGTCCACACCGAGCCCGTGCACGCCGACGCGCGTGACGTGCCCGCCGCACGCGACCGTCCGGGCGGCGCGGTCGACGCGGGCGCCGGGCAGCAGCGCGCAGCAGTCCAGGAACGCCGAGGCCCACCGCTCGGTCAGGAACCCGGCGTGGTCGGCGCCGAGCACGCCCAGCAGGAGCTGCTCGCCGATGTCGTCGGGGAGCAGCCGGAAGTACTCGGGCGGCGCCCACGGCGTGTGCGAGAAGTGGACGATCTTCAGGTCGGGCCGCCGCTCGCGCAGCATCCGCGGGGCCAGCGACAGGTGGTAGTCCTGGACCGCGGCCTTCGCGCCCGGCGCGGCGTCCCGCGCCAGCGCGTCCGCGAACGCCGCGTTGTACGCCTCGTACGACTGCCAGTCCCGGCGTGCGCGGGCGTCGAAGTGGGGCCGCCGCGGAGTGTCGTACAGCAGGTGATGGACGAACCACAGCATCGAGTTCGCGATCTCGTTGTACGCGCGGTGGAACGTGGACGCGGGGATGTCGAGCATCCGCACCGCCGCGCCGCCGGTGTCGTGGCCCGCGAGGTCGATGCGCCCGTCGGGGGCCCGCCGCGCGGCCGTCCGGTCCGCGTCGCCCAGCGCCGCGCACACCCACAGGACGCGCGGGTCGGCGGGCCGCCCGGACGCCTCGCCCGCCGCGCCGTCCGCGTCCCCGGCGTCGCGGCCGTCCGGGGCCGTGCCGGTGACGGCGGCGAGGCCCGAGACCAGGCCGCCGCCCCCGCGGCGCATCGTCAGCGCGCCGTCGTCGGACAGCGAGAACGACACCGGGCCGCGGTTCGACGCCACCAGCACTTGGCTCATACCGGCAGGGTCTCAGTTGGGGTCGCGGGGCTTCAACGTGACCCGGGAGGTAGGGCGAAGGTGACGCAATCGCCTGATTAAGGGATCTTGCGGGGGGTAGCGGGCACGGATGAGCAGGAAAGAGACGACGAAGACGGTGCTCGTCGCCCTGACCGCCAACCTCCTCCTCGCCGTCGCGAAGATCATTGCCGGGCTGGCGTCGGCGTCCAGCGCGATGCTCGCCGAAGGCGCGCACTCCATCGGCGACAGCCTCAACCAGTTCTTCCTGCTGATCTCCATCCGCCGCAGCGCACGGCGGCCCGACCGCCGCCACCCCTTCGGCTACGGCAACGAACGGTACTTCTGGTCGCTGCTCGCCGCGGGCGCCATCTTCGTCGCGGGCGCGGGCTACTCGATCTTCGAGGGCGTGCTGACCATGACCGGCCACACCCGGGACGACACCGGCGCCGGCCTCGCCTTCGCCGTCCTCGGGCTCGCCGCCGTCCTCGAGGGGACGTCGTGGATCCGCGCCTTCCACCAGGCCCGCCTGGAGACCCGCCGCAGCGAGCACGACATGGTCGAGCACGTCCGCCGGTCGCCCGACATCACGTTCAAGACGGCCCTGTTCGAGGACTCCGCCGCGATGATCGGCCTCACGCTCGCCGCCACCGGGCTCGCCCTCCGCGAGCTCACCGGATCCGACTTCTGGGACGGCCTCGCGTCCGTGCTGATCGGGCTGCTGCTGGCCGGGCTCGCGTTCGTCATCGGCCGGGAGAGCAAGGGCCTGATCATCGGCCGCGCCGCCGACCCCGCCGTGCAGCGCGGCATCCAGGCCGAGATCGCCGGGGCGCGCGGCGTCACCGGCGTCGAGGCGCTGCTGACGATGCACTTCGGCCCCGAGGAACTGCTCGTCGCCGCGAAGGTGCACTTCTCCGACCACATCAGCGCCGACGAGGCCGAGGACGTCGCGGGCGCCATCGACCGCCGGCTCCGCGAGCGGTACCCGCTCGTCCGGCACGTCTTCCTCGACCCCACCCAGGCGCCCGGCGGCCCCCCGAAGGGCGCGCCGCCCGTGACGCACGTCCGCCCGGAGAAGGAGGGCGCGTGATCAAGAGCACGTCCGGGTAACGTCTCAAAGCGTGGAACCCGCCTGTCTACGATCCGGTCAGGTCATGTAAAGTCACGCATACGAGCCCAAAGAGCGCTCGCACAACTGAATACCGCTCATCCAGAGGGGTGGAGGGACCGGCCCTGCGAAGCCCCGGCAACCACCCGGCTCATGTGCGCTCGCGACCCCGCGAGGCCGGCCGGGAGAAGGTGCCAACTCCGGCCTGCGACCAAGGTGGCGCAGGAAAGATGGGGAGAAAGGCCTCGCCCTCATGGCAACCACGCCTGCCACCGCCGACCTCGGCCCCGCTACCGCCCTCGTCTGTCGCGAATGCGGTTCGACCAGCGAACTCGGCCCGTTCTACGCGTGCGACGAGTGTTTCGGCCCCCTCGAGATCTCCTACGACTTCGGCGGCATCACCCGCGCCGACATCGAGTCGGGCCCCCGCAACATCTGGCGGTACCGCGGCCTGCTGCCCGTCCCGTCCGACGTGGCGTCCACCCCCAACATCGAGCCCGGCCTGACCCGGCTCGTCCGCGCCGACAACCTCGCCGAGGCCCTCGGGCTGCAGAAGCTCTGGGTGAAGGACGACAGCGGCAACCCGACCCACTCGTTCAAGGACCGCGTCGTCGCCGTCGCGCTCGCCGCCGCCCGCGAACTCGGCTTCAAGGTCCTCGCGTGCCCGTCCACCGGGAACCTCGCGAACGCCGTCGCCGCCGCCGCGTCCCGCGCCGGGATCCGCTCCGCCGTGTTCGTCCCGTCCGACCTCGAGTCGCAGAAGATCATCACGACGGCCGTGTACGGCGGCACGTTCGTCACGGTCGACGGCAACTACGACGACGTGAACCGGCTCGCGTCCGAGATCGCCGGAGAGCAGGACGACTGGGCGTTCGTGAACGTCAACGTGCGCCCGTACTACGCGGAGGGCTCCAAGACCCTCGGCTACGAGATCGCCGAGCAGCTCGGCTGGCGGCTGCCCGACCAGATCGTCGTCCCGATCGCGTCCGGCTCCCAGCTCACCAAGATCGACAAGGCGTTCCAGGAGCTCATCAAGCTCGGCCTCGTCGAGGACCGCCCCTACAAGGTGTTCGGCGCGCAGGCCGCGGGCTGCTCCCCGGTGTCCGCCGCGTTCAAGGCCGGGCACGACGTGATCCGCCCGGTCAAGCCCGACACCATCGCCAAGTCGCTCGCCATCGGCAACCCCGCCGACGGCCCGTACGTCCTGGACGTCGCCCGCCGCACCGGCGGCGCGATCGAGGACGTCACCGACGAGCAGGTCGTCGAGGGCATCCGGTTGCTCGCCCGCACCGAGGGCATCTTCGGCGAGACCGCGGGCGGCGTCACCGTCGCGACCCTCCGCAAGCTGGTCGAGGACGGCGGGCTCGACCCGTCCGCCGAGACCGTCATCATCAACTCCGGGGACGGGCTGAAGACCCTGGACGCCGTCGCCCCGGTGGTCGCGCCGAGCGCGAACATCGCCCCGTCCCTGGAGGCGTTCCGCGCCGCCGGCCTCGCCTGAGAATCGAAGGAGCCGAACCATGAGCACCGTGTCCGTCCGGATCCCGACGATCCTGCGCACCTACACCGGCGGCGAGGCGGAGGTGAAGGCCGAGGGCGAGACCCTCCGCGCCGTCGTCGCCGACCTCGAGGCGAGCTACTCCGGCATCTCCGCCCGCATCCTCGACGACGCCGGCAAGATCCGCCGGTTCGTCAACGTGTACGTGGGCGACGAGGACGTCCGGTTCGCCGAGGGCCTCGACACCCCCACCCCGGCCGGCACCCAGATCTCGATCATCCCCGCGGTCGCGGGCGGCTGACGTCCGTCCCGTCCGTCCCGTCCGGCGCGCGACCGACCGCGCGCCGGACGGGCACAAGCCGACATCCCTGGGCCAATTGCCCGAACGGCAGATCAAGCCACATTTCGCAATGGCGTAATCGCGACATTTAACATCGCGCCGACGCACCCGAGGCCGTCGCTTTGCCACTCGCCGCCCCACCGCGTCGATCTTGACTCGTGCTGTCCGTCGGCTTGAGTTTTCTTGCCATTCCCTCTCGGAAGAGTTGAGTCGAGTGCTCGATTCCGAGCGCGCGGGTTCGCGAAGGAAAGGTATGGCATGAAGCGTATTGTGCGGGCAGTGGTGATCGCGGGCATCGCGGCGGGGGTGCCGCTCGCCACGGCTCCGGCGGCGATGGCGGACATCACGATCGTCTACGTGGAGAAGGCCGAGATCGGCCACAACGGCCCCACCTACGTCCTCGAGGAGGGCCCCGGCGACCTGTCGTTCAGCAGCGTCACCGGCTCGCCCAAGGCGCAGTCCGCGGTCGGGAACGAAGAGGTGAAGACCGGCAAGATCTCCAACACCGTCAAGGGCGGCAAGGGCAACAAGGCGGGCACCGAGGTCGAGGGCTCCGAGCAGGACCAGGAGGCCAAGGACCACGGCAAGAAGCACCACGGCGAGAAGCACGAGGAACACGGCAAGAAGCACGACGCCGAGAAGGACCACGGCAAGAAGCACGAGGACGCCGGAGCCCACGCCGAGCACGCGGACGCCAAGGAGGCGGGCGCCGAGCACGCGGACAGCGAGCAGGCGGGCGCCGAGCACGCGGACGTCCAGGAGGCGGACGCCAAGGAGACGGGCGCCCGCGAGGGCGCCGAGCCGGCGAAGTCGCACGACAAGCCGAAGCCGAAGAAGAAGCACGTCGTGAAGGAGATGACCGTCGGCCACAACGGCCCGACCATCGCCGCCGAGACCGGGCCGGGCGACCTGTCGTTCGCCAGCACCACGGGCTCGCCCAAGGCGCAGTCCGCCGTCGGCAACGAGGCGGTGAAGACCGGCGACATCTCGAACACCGTCAAGGGCGGCAAGGGCAACGCCGCGGGCGCCGAGGTCGAGGGCTCCGAGCAGGACGCGAGCGCCAAGTAACCGCCGAACGCGCCCCCGCGGGCGCGTGAACCGCTACCGACGGCCGTCCCGGACCGAACCCGGGGCGGCCGTTCGTCCCCGCCATGCCGCGACCGATGTTCGAGCAGCGATGTTCGCCCGGATCGACGTCGGTCAAGATGGTGCCGTGAGCGCTCGAGTGTTGCCCCCGAGGATGTCGCCCTCTTGCTCCGCGACCTGTGTATCCGTCTCGGGTTTTGCCTGCCCCCAAAAGACCTGGCCGAGTTCTGCGCTTCCCCACCGAACGACGTCGACTCGTTCACGGAGGCGGTCTTCCGAGCCGAAGGCTCGGACGCATCGCCGTACGGGGATCTGTGGCACCAGGTCCGGGAAATGGTGGCGCGGGCTTTCGAGGAAAGCGGCGCCTCCGGTTCGTGAGAACGGCGCACGCCCGTGGCGTCGTTCGTCCGAGAACGGACGCCACGTGCGGTCGGTCGCGAGCGGCGCCACCTTGCTCTCGAACGGCAAACGCCGGAGTAGCCCGGCGGCGCTTGCCCGTCAGCCGGTACCGTCTCGACCGTGTTCCCGGTCGATCCGTGCAAGTGTCGCCGCGAGATCGTCTCCGGTGGCTGCCGTATACATAGCCATCGCGGCGCTGGGGATGCGGCCTCTCTTGTTCACACTGAGCCCCTTCTCCTCTGCCCACGTGCGCAGCCTTCTTGCATACTCGACACGCGCGATGCGGCGTGCATAGGAAAGACCGCTTTCCCGCCTGGAAGCCTGTTGATCTGATGGACGGTGTTCGATCGAGGGGCACGCATGGCTTACAGACTCGTGTTCTTCTGCAAGGGAGCGGAGCAGGAGACCGCCGTGGGAGCCATGGACCGTGTGCTTGACACCCTGCTGGAGACCGGGCCGCCTCTGGTCGGCGAGTACCGGGGGCCTCCTGAGCCTCAGTCGGGCGAGTGGCTGGAACCTGACATCGATGTCGTCCATAGCTTCAGGCTTGTCACCGGGACAGAGCGGGAGGGCCCGCCCCCTGACTACCTCTTGCTTGAAATCCATGCGGGTGTGCGGTTCATCGCTGAAGACGTGATTGCGACGGACCCCGATGATGACCACGGCGTGTGGGGGAGCGAGCTCATGGTCATCATCACTCTGACTGGTGACCGTCCGGATTGGCCACTGGTGGATCGCATATGGACGGTGCTGGAAGGACTCTGGTCAGCGGTGCCATGGGACGAAATATCGGGCTTTGCGGTCGCGACCGAGACTCACAGACCGCTTCGAGGCGACATCTCGCCCTGAGGTGGGCCGACGGGCACCGTATCGACCACGGAAAGCGGTCCGAAGTGCCTATTCGCGCGGGCGGCCCCAGCCCGGCACGGGCGGCATCGCGCGAATGAGTGCTTCGGCGGGTTCATGGGGGTCGCGAGACCTCCTGGTAAGCGCACGCTCGATCCCCTGAATGCCGCGACCGTCAGCCGGACGCCGACGTTTCAACGCTGCGGCCGTCACCGAGTCGAGTAGATCGGGTCGGCGCCATGGCCTCTCCTCCGGCCTTCCACTTGGAGACCATGCGTTCACTGATGCCCAGGTGTCCGGCGCATTCCCGGATGCCCATGCGCTTGGCCTCGCGCGGGGATCGGTTTTCGCGGCCGGTCCAGGGGCCGTTAGAGGGGTTCTCCCGGAATCTCGCCGTATTCCTTGCGGAGGTCATCGAGGATGGGGTGTTCCGCCGGGAACTCGATGTCGTTGATTGCGGTGATCGCCCGGACGCCTACGGTCGTGTTGGTGGCGAATGCGGCTTGCATGCGGGGCAAATCCGCGACGTTGACCGGTGCCAGGGACGTCCGGTCGTGGGCCTGCTGGAGAAGTCGCATGGTGACGCCGGGTAGGACTTCGGCGTTCGGCCAGATTACTTGTTCGCCGTCGTAGAACCCGATGTTCCACGTGGCGCCCTCGGAGACGTAGGACTCGGTGTCGAGGAACAGGGCGTCGTCGAATCCGTCGAGTTGGGCGCTGCGGCGGTGGCGTAGGGCGCCGAACAGGCCGACGTGTTTGACCTCGGGGAGGTCGCGGATGTAGCTGGCGGTCTGGACGCGCATCGGTGCGGGTGGCATGGCGCCGGCGGGCCTGGTGGTGATGAGCACCTGTGGTTCGGCCTCGGTTCCGGGGTGACCGAGTTCCAGGGCGGGGTCGAACACGGTCACGCGAACGACGAACGAGTCGTCTCGTCCGGCGATGGCCTGGGCGACGAGTTCGCGTACGCGGTCACGGTCCAGTTCGGTTGCGAAGAGGGCGCGGCAGTCCCGAGCGAGTCGTTCCAGATGGTGCGAAAGGCCGCGAACCCGGTGTTCGTCGACTCGCATTGAGGTGAAGTGGCCGTAGTTGACGAGCGCAAGCGCCTGGAGTTGTTCGGAGGTGGCCGGTGCGCCGTTCAGTTCCGCCATGGCCTGAGTTTGTCAGTCCGCGGTCCGGCGGCACGTTGCCGGAGGCGGCGCGGGGGCTTCGTGTCTGACTGTGCGGAGCGGATCGTTCTCGCGTGCCTGTTCTGCGGGTGTCGGGGTGCGGGGGCGCACCCTGGAAGACGGCGACGGCAGTCGGGGCGGCCCTGGTCGGAGGCTCCGGGGCTGGTCAGGGTGGGTCGGCGGAGGTAGATGAAGCTTCCTGCGGAGAGGGTGCGCGTTGCTTGCACTCGACAGGGTAGAGTGCTAAAAAACGGTTGGCACTCCACTGTGGAGAGTGACAACTTCACAGTCTGGGTCGGGGCGATGAGGCTCTGGAGCGGCGGCGGAATGGCAGTCGTCGGCCGGGGTCGTCCGTCGCGGGCGTCGGCTCGATCCGTCTAAGCCACCTTGTTCCGGGAGGACTGGAGCCTATGGCTGCAAAGATGATCGCGTTCGACGAGGACGCCCGGCGCGGTCTCGAGCGGGGCATGAACCAGCTCGCCGACGCCGTGAAGGTGACGCTCGGCCCCAAGGGCCGCAACGTCGTGCTGGAGAAGAAGTGGGGCGCCCCCACGATCACCAACGACGGTGTGTCGATCGCCAAGGAGATCGAGCTCGAGGACGCCTGGGAGAAGATCGGCGCGGAGCTCGTCAAGGAAGTAGCGAAGAAGACCGACGACGTCGCGGGTGACGGCACCACGACGGCGACCGTGCTGGCCCAGGCGCTCGTGCGCGAGGGTCTGCGCAACGTCGCCGCGGGCGCCAACCCGATGTCGCTGAAGCGGGGCATCGAGGCCGCGGTCGAGCGGGTCAGCGAGGAGCTGTCCAAGCTGGCCAAGGACGTGGAGACCAAGGAGCAGATCGCCTCCACCGCCTCCATTTCCGCCGGCGACCCGCAGATCGGCGAGATGATCGCCGAGGCGATGGACAAGGTCGGCAAGGAAGGCGTCATCACGGTCGAGGAGAGCCAGACCTTCGGTCTGGAGCTCGAGCTGACCGAGGGGATGCGCTTCGACAAGGGCTACATCTCGCACTACTTCGTCACCGACCCCGAGCGGATGGAGGCGGTCCTCGAGGACCCGTACCTCCTGATCGTCCAGGGCAAGGTGTCGGCCAACAAGGACCTGCTCCCGGTCCTCGAGGGCGTCATGCAGTCCGGCAAGCCGCTGCTGATCATCGCCGAGGACGTCGAGGCCGAGGCGCTGGCGACGCTGATCGTCAACAAGATCCGCGGCATCTTCAAGTCCGTGGCCGTCAAGGCCCCGGGCTTCGGCGACCGCCGCAAGGCCATGCTGGGCGACATCGCCACCCTCACCGGTGGCCAGGTCATCAGCGAGGACGTGGGCCTCAAGCTCGAGAACACCACGCTCGACATGCTGGGCCGCGCCCGCAAGGTCGTCGTCGCCAAGGACGAGACCACCATCGTGGACGGTGCCGGTGACGCCAACGAGATCGCCGGTCGGGTCAACCAGATCCGCACCGAGATCGACAACACCGACTCCGACTACGACCGCGAGAAGCTCCAGGAGCGCCTGGCCAAGCTCGCGGGCGGTGTCGCGGTCATCAAGGCCGGCGCCGCGACCGAGGTGGAGCTCAAGGAGCGCAAGCACCGCATCGAGGACGCCGTCCGCAACGCCAAGGCCGCGGTCGAGGAGGGCATCGTCCCCGGCGGTGGCGTGGCGCTGCTGCAGGCCGGCACCAAGGCGTTCGACAAGCTCGAGCTGCAGGGCGACGAGGCCACCGGCGCCAACATCGTCAAGCGCGCTCTCGAGGAGCCGCTGAAGCAGATCGCCGTGAACGCCGGCCTCGAGGGCGGCGTCGTGGTGGAGCGGGTCCGCAACCTGACCCCGGGCGAGGGCCTGAACGCCGCCACCGGCGACTACGTCAACATGTTCGACTCCGGGATCATCGACCCGGCCAAGGTGACCCGGTCCGCGCTGCAGAACGCCTCGTCGATCGCCGCGCTGTTCCTGACCACCGAGGCCGTCATCGCCGAGAAGCCCGAGAAGAACGCGGCCCCGGCGGGCGGCATGCCCGACGCCGGCGGCATGGACTTCTGATCGGGTCCACGCCCACCCGAAACGGGTGAACGGCCACAAAAGGGGGCGGTCCTTCGGGGCCGCCCCCTTTCGCGTGCGCGGAAACGAGCGAACCGATCCTCGATCACGTGCGTCCGATCCCCACATTCACCGACTTCGGAAGGATCGGGATGAGCGACGCACTGCCCCGGCTGCTGGTCGATCCCCCCTGGGAAAGGGACGCCCGCGCGTACCGCGAGGCGACCAGGGCCGCGGCGAAGGCGGTCGCGCTCGTCCCCGGGCTGGAGCCGCCCGCGGACCGGAGCCTCGTGTGGGCGGACGGCGAGCGGGAGGAATGGCTGAAGCTGTGCGACAGGCCGTCCTATCTGTCCGACAAAGAGAAGACGATCCTGGAGAGCGAAGGGTGGCCCGGACTCGTCCGGGCTTACAAGGACGGCACGGTCACCTACACGCCGAACCAGACGTTCATGTTCAAGCAGGGTCCCGAGGAGCTCGTCCGGCCCCTTCTGGCGGACTGGCGCACCGTCCCCAAGGGCGGCTGGGGACCCAAGGGCGACGACCTCAAGGCGCTGTTGGCCCGTTTCGAACTCGGCGCCCGCCACATCGTGTTCCCGCACGCCAAGGCCGACCGCGCCCGGGGCGCCCGGGCGCTGCTGCCCGTGCTCGACCTGGAGACGGCCGTGCTGATGGCGCACTGGCTCTCCCAGGGGTCGGGCCGCCGCATCGCCGACGAGTGGCTCGCCCGTCACGGCGCCGGCGCGGTGCCGTTCCTGGTCCCGGACGCGCTGGGCAAGGCGCGCGTCCCGCGTGACAAGGCCCGGGCGGCGCTGGCCCGCATCGCGTCCCGGCACGGCGTCCCGGCCGTGGCGGACGCCGCCCGCCGGTACGGCGACCGCGCCGCCGAAGCCGTCGAGGGGTTCCTCACCGAGGACGGTCCGCAGGCCGCGCCGAAGCCGCCCGCCAAGCCGCCGAAGGTCGCCTGGCTGGACCGGGACGGGCTGCCCGAGGTCCGCCTGCGGGACGGACGGGCGCTGCCGCCGGAGGCGATCGAGAACCTCATCGGCGCGCTCACCTTCACGACCCTCCCGTGGAACGGCGACCTCAGGACGCTCCCCGGGCTCGACGAGGTCCTGGACCGGTGCGACCGCGCCTCGCTGTCCGCCTTCGGCCTGGCGGTCTTCGAAAGCTGGATCGCCGCGCGCACGCCGTCCCGCAGCGGCTGGGTGCTCGACCAGCTCTGCCTGCTGGCCGACGACGCCGCCGCCCGGCGGCTCGGCGCCCTGCTGCTCAAATGGCCGGGATCGGGCACCGACAAGCACGCCGTGCAGGTGCTGCGGGCGATCGGCACCGACACCGCGCTGGCGTGGCTCGACCGCATCGCCCGGCGCGCGTCCGCCCCCGGCCGCCGCCAGACGGCCGAGCAGTGCCTGGCCATGGCGGCGAGGGCGCGCGGGCTGTCGGCGGACGAACTCGCCGACCGGCTCGTCCCCGACGTCGGCCTCGACGCCGCCGGGACGCTCGTCCTCGACTACGGTCCCCGCCGCTTCACGGTCGGGTTCGACGAGGAGCTGCGGCCGTTCGTGACCGACGAGGCGGGCGGGCACCGCACAACGCTCCCGAAGCCCGGTGCGAGGGACGACGCCGACCTCGCCCCGGCCGCGTACCGGCGGTTCGCCGAGCTCAAGAAGGACGTGCGCGCACTCGCCGGCGACCAGATCCGGCGGCTCGAACGGGCGATGACGTCCGGGCGCCGCTGGACCGCGGGCGAGTTCGAGCGGTACTTCGTCGAGCACCCGCTGCTGCGGCACATCGCCCGCCGGCTCGTCTGGACGACCGGCGGGACGGCGTTCCGCATCGCCGAGGACCGGACGTTCGCCGACGCCGCCGACGCGCCGGTGACGCTCCCGGACGGCGCGCGCGTCGGCATCGCGCACCCGCTCGGCCTCGGCGACGCGGTCGCGGCGTGGGCCGAACTGTTCGCCGACTACGAGATCGTCCAGCCGTTCCCCCAGCTCGGACGGCACGTGGACGAGTTCACGGCGGCCGAGCGCGACACCGGGCGGCTGGCGCGCTTCGAGGGCGCGACCGTCCCGACCGGCGCGGTCCTCGGGCTGCTGAGGAAGGGTTGGGAGCGCGGCCCCGCCGAGGACGGCGGCGTGTGCCACCGGGTCGTCCGCCGCTTCCCCGGCGACGCGCCCGACCTGGTCGCCGAGCTGGCCCCGGGCATCGCGGTCACCGCCGTGGACGTCTTCCCCGAGCAGACGCTGCGCGAGGTCCGGTTCACCGCGCCCCCGCGCGGCGCGCTCGACCCCGTCACCGCCTCCGAAGTCCTGGCCGACCTCGCCGGCCTGGGATGACGCCCCTCCCACCTCTTGTAAGGAGCACGAGCCGTGTACCAACTGTTCAACTCCCCGGTGCTGACGGTGGACCAGCCGCGGCGCGCCCCTTCCGCCCGCTCCGAGTACAAGGTGTTCGACGGCCGCGGCACGCTGGTGGCGCGCGCGGCCGAGGGCGACGTCTCGGCGCTCAAGAAGGCGTTCCGGATCGTCATCGGGGACGGCGGCGCCGGCCGCGTCGTCCATGTCGAGAGCCCGGACGGGCACCCGCTGCTCACCGTCCAGGGGGGACCGAACTGGGCGATGGTGCACCTCCCGGACGGCACGGTGGTCGGGTCGATCCGGGAGGCGCCGAGCCGCCGGCACGCGTTCGACATCCTGGACGCGGCGCAGCGCCCGATCGGCGGCATGGACGCGGGCCCCTGGCGGCGCAAGTTCAGGATCGTCGACGCGAACGGCACCCACGTCGCCCAGATGGACAAGAAGTGGAAGGGGTTCGCGACCGAAATGGCCCTCAGCGCGGACAAGTACCGGCTGGACATCCACCAGGCGATCGCCGATCCCCTGCGCACCCTGGTGGTCATGTCTCCGCTGGCGATCGACCTGATCCTCTACGAGGGCAAGGACTGGATCCCCGGCTGACCCCCGCACGGAACCCGCACCGCCCGGGGCTTTCCCTCGGGCCCGGCCCTTGGCAGGATCGCCGCTTGGATGGACGGCGCGGACCGCGCCGGACGCCACGGAGGCGGCCCGCGGCCGCGGTTCGGGAAGGCGGGAGGACGCGTGAGCGAAGTGTTCAGCTCTCCGGTGCTCAGGATCGAACAGCCCCGCAGGGGCCCGTTCGCGAAATCGAAGTACCGGGTCATGGACGGGGACGGGACGACCGTCGCGGTGGCCGACGAGACCGATCGGCGGCGCGGCGACGCGCTCCGCACCGCCTTCCCCGGCAAGTCGGACCTGGACGCCCGCGCGGTGCTGCTGAGCACGCCCGACGGTGAACCGCTGCTCGTCGTCGACAAGCGCAAGGGGCGGGCCCTCACCGAGGTGCGCCGCCCCGAGGGGGACGTCGTCGGCTCGTTCGTCACCCGGCGCGTCGGCCGCTTCTACGCCGTCCACGACCCGGACGGGACGGCGGTCGGCGACGTCGAGGTGGACATCCCGCGCAACAACTTCGCGGTCCGCGACCCGGACGGGAAGAAGGTCGCGCACGTCCGCAAGAAGTGGGCGGGGGTGGTCACCCACCTGCTGACGACGGCCGACAAGTACGAGGTCGAGATCTTCGACCCCGTGCCGGAGCCGCTGCGCACGATGGCCGCGCTGACCGCGATCGTCATGGACATGAACCTGCACGAGTCGAAGGACATCACCTGACCGGGCCGCCAACCGGGCCGCCGCCGGTCAGGGGTGCGGCCGGTCAGGGCCGCAGCCGGTACCCGACGCCCCGGACCGTCTCGATCCGGGCCGTGCCCAGCTTGCGCCGCAGGTACCGGATGTAGACGTCGACGATGTTCGACCCCGGGTCGAAGTCGAACCCCCACACCTGGCTGAGCAGTTGCTCGCGGGTGAGCACCTGGTCGGGGTGCCGGCAGAACACCTCGGCCAGGGCGAACTCGCGCGCGGTGAGCTCGACCGTCCGCCCCTGGATGCGGGCCCGCCGGGTCCGCAGGTCGAGGTCGAGGTCGCCGGCCCGCAGCACGGTCGCCTCCGGGATCCGCTCCGTCCGCAGCCGCAGCCGGACGCGCGCGAGCAGCTCCTCGAACGCGAACGGCTTGGCGATGTAGTCGTCCGCGCCGCCCTCCAGGCCCGCGACGGTGTCCGCCACCGTGTCCCGCGCCGTCAGGATGATCACCGGCATCGTGACGCGCTCGCCGCGGAGCCGCCGCAGCACCGTGAAGCCGTCCTGCACCGGCAGGCCCAGGTCCAGGATCATCAGGTCGAACTCGCCCGTCCGCGCGTGCTCGTACGCGGACAGCCCGTCGGCCACGACCGACGTCGTGAAACCGTTCGAGCGCAGCCCCTTCTCCAGGAACGAGGTGATGCGCCGCTCGTCCTCGGCGATCAGGATCCGGTTCACCGCATCACCTCCGGAGCGGGCAGGACGACCGTCGTCGCGCCCGCGTCGACGACCGGGCGCAACGGGATGTCGAGGACGAACTGGGCACCGCCTTCCAGCGGGCTCTGCACGAACGCCGTCCCGCCGTGCGCCTTCGCGATGGACGCGACGATCGTGAGCCCCAGCCCCGCGCCCTCCGCGGGCCGCGGCCCCGACCCCGCCCGGACGAACCGTTCGAAGATCCGCTCGCGGTCCTCGGCGGCGAC
Organism: Actinomadura sediminis; assembly: GCF_042675525.1. Lineage (NCBI taxonomy): Bacteria > Bacillati > Actinomycetota > Actinomycetes > Streptosporangiales > Thermomonosporaceae > Actinomadura > Actinomadura sediminis. Next base: position 4,057 of record NZ_JBHTJA010000042.1, on the reverse strand, counting down.
GCCCGGGCCGGTGTCGCGCACCCACAGCAGCACCGACCCGTCCCGCACCGCCGAACCCACCTCGATCGTGTCGCCGTCACCGGTGTGCCGCACCGCGTTGGACGCCAGCTGCATCAGCGCCTGCGTCAGCCGCTGCGCGTCGCCGAGCACCCGCACCTCCGCCACCGCGCCGACCCGCCACCGCCGGTCGCCGAGCCCGCGCGACTTCGCGACGACGTCCACCGTCAGGTCGGCGAGATCGATCTCCCCGAGGTCCAGGAAGTCCGGACGGTCCGCCTTCGCGAGCATGATGAGGTCGTTGACCATCCGGTTCATCCGGTCGAGCTCCTCCATCAGGAGCGTCCGGGTCTCCTCACGTTCGTCCGGGTCGTCGCCCATCAGCTCCAGATGCCCCCTGATGACGGTGATGGGGGTGCGGAGTTCGTGGCCCGCGTCGTCCAGGAACCGCCGCTGCGCCGCGAACGCCGACTCCAGCCGGTCGAGCATCCGGTTGAACGTGGACGCGAGCGCCGCGACGTCGTCGTTCCCCCGCACGAGCAGCCGCCGCGTCAGATCCGACTCGCCGATCTGCTCGGCGGTCTGCCGCACCAGCCGGATGGGCGCGAGCACCCGCCCCGCGATGAGCCAGCCGACCACGCCCGCCACCGCGAGCGCCCCGAACGCCGTGAACCCGAGCACCCGCGTCGTCTCGTTCACCTCCTCGCGCAGCGCGTCCCGGAACTCGACGACGACGAGCGCCGCCTGCCGCGGGTCGCCGTCCATCCGCACCGGCAGCACCGCGTACCGGACGTCGCCCGCGCTCGACTCCGCCCACCCGTACGTCGGTTCCTTCGCCCGCGCCGCCCTCGCGACGAACGCCCGGTCCAGGTCGAGCCGCGCCAGCGGGTCCTGCGCGCTGCGGTTCACGGTGCGCCCGTCCACCACGGAGAAGAACGTCTCGTAGCCGTCCGGCAGGTTGTGGACGAGGTAGCGCTCCAGCAACTCGGTGAGGTCCGTCGCCCGCCGCCCCGTGGCCGGATCGACGCCGTTGCCCATGTAGCTGCGCAGCTTGTTGGCCTCGTGCGTCAGCTCGTTGTCGACCCGGTCGTTCAGCCGCGCCGACAGCACCGACCACGTCACCGTCACCGACCCGGCCAGCGCCAGCCCGACCAGCAGCAGCATCCAGCCGACGATCCGCGCCCGCGCGGTCACCCGGACCTCACCCGTCATCGCCGTCGTCCCCGTACGCGCCGTCGTCCCCGTAGGCACCGTCATCGTCGTCGTCGCCCGGCCGGACCGGCGGCGGCGACACCGCGCGCCCGCCCTGCCCACCGGACGGCGACGCGCCCGGCGCCCCCGGCGCCCCGGGCGAGCCGGGCGCCCCGGAGGAGCCGGGCGCCCCGGACGAGCCGGGCCCGCTCGTCCCCGGGGACCGGCCGACCTCGATCGTCCCGCCGAGCGACGGCGGCGTGCTCTGCCGCGCCTGGACGACCCCCACCACCGCGGCGACGAGCAAGACCCCGCCCACCGCGATGCCCACGCACCACCTGCGTACTGAAACCGACATGGTGCCAACCTCGCACGCGGCCCCGGAGCCCGCGGTTAAGGCCACATGAGAAGCCTTTCATCCGGCCGGGGCCCCGCGCCGCGGACCGCGCGTTCGATGAACGCTCTTTCATCCGGCTCTCACCCGAGTCCCATCGCGGCCGGAGACCGTACTCGATGAACCGGACCGTAACGAGGAGGAAGCCCGTGGCTGAACACGTCCTGTACGGCCTCGCCGCGAACCTGACCGCGATCACCGTGCTGGCGCACGTCATCTACTTCCGCCGGCACCACCGCAGGGACCTGCGGCTGGCCTACATCGCGGTCAACGTCGGAGTCTTCACGGTGGTCTCGCTGCTGCTGGCCGAGCGGGCCGACGTCGCCGTCGGGTTCGGGCTCTTCGCCGTCCTGTCCATCATCCGGCTCCGCTCGGACGCCATCACCCAGGAAGAGGTCGGCTACTACTTCGTCGCCCTCGCCCTCGGCCTGGTCAACGGCATCGCCGCCGTGATCCCGTGGCTCGCCGTCCTGCTGGACGCCGTGCTCCTCACGATGATGTACGTCGCCGACCATCCCCGCCTCGCGCCCCGCACCCAGCGCCGGGTCGTCACGCTCGACGTCGTCCACGCCGACCCCGCCGCACTGCACGCCGACCTCGAACAGCGCCTCGGCGGAACCGTCCTGTCCTGCACCGTCACCGAGGTCGACTACGTGCGGGACGTCTCGATCGTCGACGTCCGGTACCGCCGGCCCGCCGCGAAGCCCCGCCCCGCCGCGATCCGCACCCCGTACCCGACGCGTCCCGCGTCGTCCGTGAACGGCGAGGCGCGATGACCGTCCTCACCGAGCTCGCCGCCGACGGGACCGCCGCGGTCGCGCGCCTCACCGGGGCGCTGCCGTCCATGTCCCTCGCCCAGGTCCTCGACCGCGCCGAACTCCAGACCCGCGTCGACCGCAAGTACCTGGTGCCCGCCGAGCTCTGCGCCGCGATGCTCCCGCGCCTCGACGGCGAGTACGCGGCCCTGGAGATCGACGGCCGCCGCGCCTTCCGCTACTCGTCCGCCTACTTCGACACCCCCGACCTCCTCACGTTCCGCCAGCACCGGCAGGGACGGCGGCAGCGCTACAAGATGCGGACCCGCACGTACATGGACAGCGGCGAGTGCATGTTCGAGGTCAAACTGTCGGGCGCCCGCAACGCCACCGACAAACGCCGCATGCCCTACGACGCCGCCCGCCGCACGACCCTCGACGGCACCGCCCGCGCCTTCCTGCAGGACGTCCTCCTGTCGGCGTACCGGACGAACCCGCCGCGGGCCGTCGTCACCAGTGCGACCACCGACTACCTGCGCTCGACGCTCGTCCAGTTGTCCGGCCCGGGACGCGTGACCTTCGACACCGCGCTCACCTGCACCGACGGCGAGGGCACCACGATCGCCGCCGATCCGGACATCGTCCTGATCGAGTCGAAGTCCGCGGGCGGTGAGGGCCCGGTGGACCGGATCCTGCGGGACCGGGGCGTCCGCCCGGTGAAGATCAGCAAGTACTGCGTGGCCGTGGCGGTCCTCTATCCCGGCGTCCCCGCGAACCCGTGGCGCCCGGCCGTCCGCACCTATTTCGATGCTCCGCATCCCCTTTGGAACAGGGCATGGCGGGGTAGATAGGCGACGTGCAAGTCGCTCCGAGACGTAGCGGTGACTGGTGGATCTCGCCCGCGATCCCCGCGGTGGCCAACGCGGCGCTCGCCGCGCTCTGGGCGTTCACCGCGCTCGGCGGCTGGGGCGAGCAGGCGTTCTGCGGGGCGGGCGGCGCCCACGACCCGACGTGCGCGACGGGCTTCGAGAACGCCGTCCTCGCATCGCTCGCCGTCGTGATCCCCGCGGTCGTCCTCGCGCTGGCCGCCCCGGCGATGTCCCGCGTCCGGCGGCACCCGGACAGGCTCGGAATGATGCTGACGGCCGCGGCGTTCCTGTGGGTGGGCGCCGAAGGCATCCTGTTCCTCGGCGGCTACCTGGCCCAGTACAGCTGACGCCCTTCCCGGGCATCGGCCCAGGTGAGAGACCCACCCGGGCGACATTTCCGGCACTCGCCGGACGGCTCCGAGGAAATTTTCGCGCGCCGGTTTGACGTGCCGTCCCCGGGGGCATAATGTTCTCTCCGCCCCACCGGGGAGCGGGACGCCGAGAGGTGGCCGGCCCGAAGGGGAACCACACCCGACCAAGCAGGCGCGGCTCCGCCGTGCCCGCCGATCGGTTGTGGGTCGGAAACGGTCGGTTTTGACAAACCAGCCGGATCTGATGAAATAGCACCACCGCCGGGAAGGAACCGCGCAAGCGGAACCCGAAAGGCGTATCGGGAAAAGCCGGAAATTGACAAACCGGCCGGAACCGATAAAGTAAGAACAGTCGCCCCGGAGCGAGGGCCGCGAGAGCGGGCCGAGCGCGGTGGGTGTCCGTTTCTTGAGAACTCAACAGCGTGTTAAAAGCCAGTGCCTTTATCGATCCGGCCGGCAGGCCGGGTCACCCCCGAGGCT
>NZ_JBHTJA010000041.1:0-58428 GCF_042675525.1 Actinomadura sediminis | reverse complement strand
GGCACGGGGACGGGCTCCACGGGCGGCGGGGCGCTCGTGCCCGGGGCGCTCGCGGAGGCGCTGCGGCAGGCCGAGGAGGCGCTCGCCGCGGCGGCCCGCGCGAACGTGCCCGTCCTGCACCACGCCGACCTTCCGGGGCAGGGGGTGCTCGGCGTGCTGGACCCCGGGCCCGCGCGCGCCTTCGCGGACGCGCTGCTCGCGCCGCTGCGCGCCGGACGCCTGGACGACGCGGTGCGCGCGTACGTCCAGGCCAACGGGCAGGGCGAGACGGCCGCGCGGGCGCTCGGCGTGCACCGGCACACGCTCCGGTCGCGGCTGCGGAAGGCGGCCGAGGTCCTGGGCCGCGACCTGGACGATCCGGCCGTCCGCGCCGAACTGTGGGTCGCGTTCGCCGTCGCGGCCAACGAGGGCGGACGGATTCGCCATGTCGGAGACTCCACCGCGGGGCCTCCGGAGATAGCGTGAACGCATGAACGTGACCCCATTCTGGCTGGCCGGTCGGCCCGAGACCGGTGACGGCGAACTGACCGTTACGCACCCCTACGACGGCCGCGTCGTCGGGACCGTCGCGGTGCCGACCCCCGCGCAGGTGGAGGAGGCGGTCGCGGCGGCCGACGCGGTCCGCCGGGAGGCGGCGGCGCTGCCGCTGCACGTCCGCGCCGAGGCGCTCGCGCACGTGTCCGCCCGGCTCGCCGAGCGGTCCGAGGAGGTCGCCCGGCTGATCACCGGCGAGAACGGCAAGCCGCTGCTGTGGGCGCGCGGCGAGGTCGCCCGCGCGGTCTCCACGTTCCGGTTCGCCGCCGAGGAGGCCCGCCGCTTCAGCGCGACCACCCAGCGGCTCGACACCGACCCCGCCGCCGAGGGCCGGATGGCCTACATCACCCGCGTCCCCAAGGGCCCGGTGCTCGGCATCTCCCCGTTCAACTTCCCGCTCAACCTGGCCGCCCACAAGATCGCCCCGGCGATCGCGGCGGGCACCCCGATCGTGCTCAAGCCCGCCCCCGCCACGCCGCTGTCGGCGCTGCTGCTCGGCGAGCTGCTCGCCGAGACCGACCTGCCCGCGGGGATGTGGTCGGTGCTGACGGTGCCGAACGACCGCGCGTCCGGCCTCGTCGACGACCCCCGGCTGCCGATCGTGTCGTTCACCGGGTCCGTCCCGGTCGGGTGGGCGATCCGGGAACGGGCGCCGCGCAAGCACGTCACGCTGGAACTCGGCGGGAACGGCGCCGCGGTCGTCCTGCCGGACGCCGACCTCGACTGGGCCGCGAAGCGGATCGGGCTGTTCGCCAACTACCAGGCGGGGCAGAGCTGCATCGCCGTGCAGCGCGTCTACGTGGACCGGTCCGTCTACGACGCGTTCCTGCCGAAGCTGGTGGAGAACGTCGAGAGCCTGGTGACCGGCGACCCGTGGGACGACAAGACGCAGGTCGGGCCGCTTGTCGACCAGGCGGCCGCCGAGCGCGTCGAGGCGTGGGTCGACGAGGCCGTCGCGGCGGGCGCGAAGGTCCTCGCGGGCGGCACCCGGGAGGGCGCCGCGTACGCGCCGACGCTGCTCGCCGACGTTCCCGACGACGCCAAGGTGTCCCGCGAGGAGGTGTTCGGCCCGGTCATGCTGGTCCGGCCGGTGGACGGCGTGGACGAGGCGTTCGCGCGGGTCAACGACTCCAAGTTCGGGCTCCAGGCGGGCGTCTTCACCCGGAACCTCGACGTCGCGTTCCGCGCGCACCGCGAGCTGGAGGTCGGCGGCGTCGTCATCGGGGACGTCCCGTCCTACCGGGCCGACCAGATGCCGTACGGCGGCGTGAAGGACTCGGGCGTCGGCCGGGAGGGGCTGCGGTCGGCGATGGAGGACTACACCGAGGAGAAGGTGATGGTCTTCACCGGCCTGCAGCTCTGAACCGCACCCGTCCTCCCGGCCCGGGCCCGGTCTCCGTCAGCGGAGCCGGGCCCGTGCCATGCCGGTGCGCAGCGCCCCGGCGGCCTCCGCCATCGCCTCGCGGAACCGGCCGCCGAGGCCCCACATGTTCGCGAAGCCGTGGACGAGGTCGTCCTGCCGCCGCAGCGCGACCGGCACCCCGGCGCCGGAGAGCCGCTCCGCGAACGCCTCGCCCTCGTCCCGCAGCGGGTCGAACCCGGCCGTGACCAGGTAGGTCGGCGGGAAACCCGCGACGTCGCCGGCCAGCATCGGCGACACGTCCGGTTCCTTGCGGCGTTCCTCGTCCGGGCAGTAGTGGTCGCTGAACCACACCATGTCCGCGTCGGTGAGGAAGAACCCGTCGGCGAACAGCTCGCGGGACCGCCGCCGGACCGACATGTCCGTCGCCGGGTAGAACAGCAGCGCGAAGTCGGGCCGGCGCTCGGCGCGCAGGCCGACCACCGTCGCGAGGTTGCCGCCCGCGCTGTCGCCGCCGACCGCGATGGCGTCCGGGTCGGCGCCCAGCTCGCGCGCGTGCGCGGCCGCGTACGCCCACGCCTCCAGGGCGTCCTCCACCGCCGCCGGGTACGGGTGCTCGGGCGCCAGCCGGTACCCGACCGACAGCACCCGCACCTCCGCGTTCACCGCGAGGTACCGGCACACCGAGTCGTGGGTGTCGAGGTCGCCGATCACCCAGCCGCCGCCGTGGTAGAAGACCAGCAGCGGCGATCCCTCCGCCAGCCCGGCCGGGGTGTACAGCCGCGCCGGGACGTCCCCGGCGGCGACGTCGCGCGTCTTCACCGGCCGCGGCAGGGACCGGACGAGCAGCGTGTTCGACCGCTCCATCGCGCGCCGGGCGCCCGCGGGCGTACCGCCGCCCAGCCTGCGCTGCTCCAGCCGGGACAGCGTCAGGAGGAGCTGCGCGTCCAGCGCCAGCCGCTGCCCGTCCCGGCGGACGGGCGCCCCCGCGATCGCCCGCCGCACGGGGTCGGGCAGCGCGAACACGCCGCGCAGCACAGCGCCGACGACCGCGGGCGGAACACGTTCGGACAAACGAGACATCCGTACCTCCAGGGGGCGAATCGTCCGCCGATCGTAACGAGCTTCCCTACTGGCGGGTAGTGCGGGCGGCGCCGCGCACGGCACCCGCTTGGACCACGGCCGCGCCGGGGGGCGTCGACGGGCATGGCGGGAAACGTCCCCCATGCCCCCTACGCTTCTCGATCATGGGCTACGACACGAGTTTCCACCCGGTCGACATGGCGGTGGTCGAGGGCCGCCTGCTGCCGTACATCGCCGGTCACGGGGACGCCGACGGCATCGACGACCTCATCGCGCGGGCGGTCGAGCTCCGCAAGACGCGCTTCCGGGCCAAGGCGTGGGCGCTCGGCGTGCTCGAGGCGGCCCGCGACCTGGACGGCGTCGCGTTCGACTCGCGGGTGCACGTGTGGGGCCGTCCGTTCTTCATCGTGGGCGACGGGGCCGAGGGGGTCGCCGAGGACGTCCGCCGCTACCTGGCGACGCCGAGCGGCGAGGTGGACGCGCTCGCGCGGGAGATGATCGGCCGGATCGACCCGGCGCTGACCGCGCGCGTCACGCCCGACGCGAGCGGGCGGCTGCCGGACGACGAGCGGCTCGCCGCGGCCCTGAGCACGCCGCTGCGGATCCTGCGCGGCGCCGCGACCGCCCTGCGCGCCGGGAACCGGACGGTCCGCCACCCCGACGGGCGGGAGTTCGACGCCGCCGGGCTGCTGGCCACCGAGGTGCCGTTCAACCTGCTGGCCTTCGCCGCCGCGCTGCTGCCCGGCTGGATGTCGCGCGGCCGCACCTGGCCCACCGCGCTCTGCGCCGACGCGGGCGTCGCGGACGCGGGTTTCGCCGCGCCGTCGGCGCTCACCGGGCTGCTCCGCACGGAGTTCCCCGCCCTGGACTGGCCGGTCCCGGACGGGACCATCACCGGCAACTACACGGTCGGCGGCATGGTCCCCGCGGCCGAGGTCGCCGGGGCCCGCGCCCACCTCGCCCGGCACCGGGACGCCCTGGACTGCGAGCCGGCCGAACTGCGGAAGATCGACGAGGCGATGGGGGTCGCCGCGGCCTTCGGCGCCGCCTTCTGCGAGGCGACCGAGATCTACAGCGGCATGACGGGCGACCTCAACTGACCCGGCCGTCCGGCGCCCGCGGTCAGCGGTACCGGGCCCGCCGGGCGGCGGGGCTACCCGGGGCGAGGCCGGACAGTTCGCGTTCGATCGCGGCGGCGGCGCGGCGGCAGAACGCCGCGGGCTCGTCGGCCGCGTCCGGCAGCTCGTCCACCAGGACGTCCGCGGTCCCGGAGCGCAGCAGGTCGGCGGACCGGACGCCCTGGGCCGCGGCGAGCTCGGCCGCCCGGCCGGGCGTGCGGTGCACGATCACCGAGGCGCCCTCGGGCGGCAGCGGGGCCAGCCAGCCGTGCCGGGCGACCAGGACGCGGTCGGCGGGCAGCAGCGCGAGCGCCGCGCCGCCGGTGCCCTCGCCGAGCAGCAGGCACAGCGTCGGCGCGGCGAGGGTGAGCAGGTCGGCGAGGCAGCGGGCGATCTCCCCCGCCAGGCCGCCCTCCTCGGCCTCGGCGGACAGCACGGCGCCGGGGGTGTCGACGACGGTGACCAGCGGCAGGCCGAGCTCGGCGGCGAGCGCCATGCCGCGCCGGGCGACGCGCAGGCCGGCCGGGCCGAGCGGATGCCCGGCGCGCTGCGACCGGCGGTCCTGCCCGACGAGGACGCACGGCGCCGCGCCGAACCGGGCGAGCGCCAGCAGCAGTCCCGGGTCGGCCTCGCCCTGCCCCGTCCCGGAGAGCGGCGTGACGTCGGACGCGCCGTGCCGCAGCAGCTCGGCGACGCCGGGACGGCCGGGGCGCCGGGAACGTCCGATCGAGTCCCACGCGCCGTCGTCGCGGGCCCCGGGCTCGGCGGCCCCCGGCTCCGGGAGCGCCGGCTCCGGGAGCGCCGGCTCCGGGCGGGCGCCCGGCGGGCGCCCGCACAGCACCGCGAGGGCGCCCGAGGCGACCCCGGCCAGGTCGTCGATCGGCACGACGGCGTCCAGCAGGCCCTTCGCGGCGAGGTTCTCGGCGACCTGCACGCCCGGCGGGAACGGCTCCCCGTGCAGCCCCTCGTAGACGCGCGGACCGAGGAACCCGATCAGCGCGCCCGGCTCGGCGGCCGTCACGTGCCCGAGCGACCCCCACGACGCGAACACCCCTCCGGTCGTCGGATGCCGCAGGTAGACCAGGTACGGGAGCCCGGCCGCGCGGTGCGCCATCACCGCCCCGGCGATCCGGGCCATCTGCACGAACGCGGCCGTGCCCTCCTGCATCCGGGTGCCGCCCGACGACGGCGCGGCGAGCAGCGGCAGGCCGGCGGCGGTGGCGCGCTCGACGGCGGCGACGATCCGGTCGGCGGTGGCCCGCCCGATCGACCCCGCGAGGAACCGGAACTCCGACACGACGAACGCGACGCGCCGCCCGCGGAGCCGTCCCTCGCCGGTGAGGACGGCCTCGTCGCACCCGCTGCGCTCGCGCGCGGCCGCGAGTTCCGCCGCGTACCCGGGCGCGGTCCCGGCCCCCGCGCCGGCCGGCTCGTCCCAGGACGTCCACGCGCCCCCGTCCAGCACCCGGCGCAGCAGCTCGCGCGCCCCGACCCGTTCCGACACAGGGCTCCCTCCTCCGGCGTCCCCAGCATGATGGCCGGACGCCGGGCGGGCGGTCACGCGGGGGTCGCGCCGGGGGGCGGGTCGCGCGGGATCCGCATGACGAGCCGCCCGCCCGCGTCGCTGTCGGCGACGACGAGCGTGCCGCCGTGCGCGACGGCGACGTCGCGGGAGATGGGCAGGCCGAGGCCGGTGCCGCCGCGGTCGCGGCGCCGCGCCTCGTCCAGCCGGGTGAAGCGGCGGAATACCCGCTCGCGGTCCTCGTGGGCGATGCCCTCGCCGTCGTCGAGGACCTCCAGGACCGCGTCCGGCCCGTCGGCCTCCACCGTCACCCGCACCCACGACCGCGCGTGCCGCTCGGCGTTGTCGAGCAGGTTCGTCAGCACCCGCGCGAGCTGGTGGGGCACCCCCCGCACCATGACGCCCTCGGCGGCGTCGATGTGCACCGGCACCCGCCGCGGGCGCCGCCCGGCCTCCTCCCGGACGAACGCGCCGAGGTCCAGCCGCTGCCGTTCGGCCTCGACGCCCGAGCCGAGCCGGGCGAGGATCAGCAGGTCCGACACGATCCCCTGCAGGCGGTCGGCGTCCGCGAGCGCGGCGCGGGCGACCGCGGGCCAGTCCTCGTCCTCGGGGGCCTGCAACGCCACCTCGAGCTGCGCGCACAGGCCGGTGATGGGGCTGCGCAGCTCGTGCGAGACGTCCGCGACGAACGCGCGCTGCCGGGTGAGGACCTGCTCCAGCCGGTACAGCGTGAGGTTCACCGACTGTGCCAGCTCCGACACCTCGTCGTCCTGCTCGGGGACGGTGACCCGGCCGTGGTCGCCGCCGGTGATCTGCGCCAGCTCCGTGCTCATCACCCGGACGGGCCGCAGCGCGCGGCGCACCGCGAGTGCGACGATCCAGGACGTGAGCGCGGTGCCGAGCACGACGCCGACCGCGAGCGCTCCGACGAAGAACTCCTTGTTCGTCGTGTAGACGGACATCGGTGCTCCCGCGTAGATGATGCGGGGCCCGTCCGGGGTCTCGACGCGCACGGCCGTGACGAAGACGTCCGTCGGGACACCGCGCACGTCGGCGACGTAGGAGCGGTGGTCGCCGGGTTCGGACGGCGCGGGCAGGCCGAGCGGGCCGCGGCCGCGCAGCGCGTCGCTGGAGGCGAGCAGCTCGCCCCGCGGCGTCACCACCTGCAGCAGCGCGAAGTCGGGGTCGCGGACCGGCAGCGCGCCGCGCGGGTCGCTCGTCCGCACGAGCGTGGCCAGGTCGCTCGCCACGATGAGCCCGCGGTCGCGGAGGTGTTCGTTCACGGTGCGGCGCAGCGAGAAGTAGAAGATCGTCACGCCTGCCGTCAGCAGCAGCGCGACGACGACGGTCGCGACGGCGGTGACCCGGGCCCGCACCGACCAGTGCGAGGGCGTCCAGCCGCCCCGGAAGATCACTGCTGCGCCCCCTCCCCCTTTCCGTGTGCCGTGCGGCGGCGGCCGCCGCGCGCAGAGCGCCCGGGAGGAGTGCGCAGGACAGGTTGTTACCGAAGCATTGCGCAGCGAAACATCCCCACATACCCACCCGAAACCCCCACGCCATCCACGCTGGGCACACTGCACTCAGGGCGGCACCGAGGCCCTTGATCCAGCCACTTCCTGCACAAACGCGCCATACTTTGCGAACGAGCGGGGATGGACGGACGGGAGACACGCGAGGGAGTCGGGACACCACCATGGACGCAGACATCCGGCCGCTGGAGCCGGCGGACCCCCGGGTCGTCGGCGGACACCCGCTGCTCGGCCGCCTCGGCTCGGGCGGCATGGGCACCGTGTACCTCGGGACGGACCCCGAGTCTGGCGGCCGCGTCGCGGTGAAGACGATCCACCCGCACCTCGCCGGCGACCCGTCCTATCGCCGCCGGTTCAAGGACGAGGCGTACCTGGCGAGCCGCGTGGCGTCCTTCTGCACCGCGCGCGTGCTCGCGCACGGCGAGGAGGACGGCAGACCCTACCTCGTCACCGACTACGTCGGCGGCGTCTCCCTGCACGACCGGCTCGCGGCGAACGGACCGCTGCCGCCCGCCGACCTGCACGGCGTCGCGGTCGGCGTCGCGTCCGCGCTCGCGGCCATCCACGCCGCCGGGCTGGTCCACCGCGACCTGAAACCCGCCAACGTCATGCTCACGCTCTCCGGGTGCCGCGTCATCGACTTCGGCATCGCCGGCAGCCAGGACTCCCCCGGCGCCGGCGGGACGGACCGCCCGGGCAGGACCGGGAAGGGGAAGGTCCTCGGCACGCCCGGCTGGATGGCGCCGGAGGTCCTCGCCGGGGGCGCCGCGACCCCCGCCGCCGACATCTTCGCGTGGGGCTGCCTCATCGCGCACGCCGGCACCGGCCGGATGCCGTTCGGCGGCGACCGCGCGCGGCTGCGCGTCACGACCGGCGAACCCGACCTCGACGGGCTCCCGGAGGCGCTCGTCCCGGCCGTCCGCTCGGCGCTGGCGAAGAACCCCGCGGCCCGCCCCACCGCCGCCGACCTGCTGCTGACGCTGGTGGAGCAGCCGCAGCCGTGCGGAGCCCCGGCGGCGATCTCGGTGCCGGACACGATGTCGCGCACGATGTCCGGCGCGATGTCGCGCTCCATGTCCGGCGCGATGTCGCGCTCCATGTCCGGCGCGATGTCGGGGACCATGTCGGGCGCCGTGCAGAGCGCGGTGCGGGGCGCCGTCCGCGGCGCCGTGCAGGGCGCGGTGCAGGGCGCGGCCCCGGCGCTCGCCGCGACGCCGCCCGGGACGCCGCGGGGACGCACGACACCGCGCCCGTTCCGGCCGCTCCGCCCGCCCCGGCCGACCGCCGCCGACACGGGCGTCCCGACGAAGACGTTCGCCCCGCTCGGCGCCACCGGCGTGTGGGCGTCGCCGCGCACCCGGCTGGTGGCGGGCGCCGCCGCGGGAACGGTGCTGCTCTGGGCGGTGATCGCGGGCTTGCAGGGCCGGGGCGAGCCGCGCGCGGCGTCCGTCCAGGCCGTGCGGCGGGGCGCGGTACGGCAGCGGCGCCGCTGACGGCCGGTCGCGCCTGTTCGCCTGTTCAGGGGGCTCCGGGACTCAGGTGCGCCAGATCAGGACGAGCGCGCAGTCGTCGTCGCGGGCCGCGGCCATCCGCTCCACCAGTTCCCGCGCGCCCTTGCGGAAGCCGTGCGGGACGAGCCGCTCGGCCTCGCCGAGCAGCCGGTCGATGCCGGCGTCCAGGTCCAGGCCGGGCGACTCGACCAGGCCGTCGGTGTAGAGCAGGAGCGCGTCGCCGGGCCGCAGCCGCCCGTGCTCGGGCACGGTGGACACCTCGGGGACCACCCCGAGCACCACGCCCTTGGCCGGGCTGACCTGCCACGCGCCGCTGCTCGCGTCGAACTGGACGGCCGGGGGATGCCCCGCCGACTCGACCGTGTACTCGCCCGTCCGCAGGTCGACGACGACGTGCACGGCGGTGACGAACCCCTCGTCCCACCGCTGGCGCTGCAGGTACACGTTGCACGCCTGGAGAAAACGGTCGGGTTGGATCGATCCAAGCAGTCCACCGAAGGCCCCCGACAGCATGAGGGCCCGCGTCCCCGCGTCCGTGCCCTTGCCGGAGACGTCGACCAGCGCCACCTCGAGCACGTCGCCGTCGGACGCCGACACCACGAAGTCGCCGCCGAACGACGACCCGCCCGCCTGCAGCAGCACGACCTGCGACGACCAGCCGTCCGGCAGTTCCGGCATCTCGCCCTGCCGCCGCAGCCGGTCGCGCAGGTCCAGCAGCATCGAGTCCCCGCGCAGGCCCTGCACGCCGAGCTGCTGCCGCGTCCGCGCCAGCGTGAGCGCGAGCACCGCCGTCACCGCCAGCGTCGCGATCATCCCCGGCCCGATCGCCGGGCCGTTGTGCCAGGCCGCGAAGCACACCATCGCCACGACGATCGCCAGCAGCGCCACCAGGCTCCGGACCCGCAGCAGGAGCCCGCCGCCCAGCACGACCAGCACCAGGACGCCCGACGGCGCGAGCCCGCGGGTGTCGTTCGCCGTCGCCGCGCCGATCACCACCGCGAGCACCGCAAGCGCCGCGAACACGTACCGGTCGCGGGTCAGCCGTCCCCGGCGCAGCAACCGGTACAGGACCACGAGGATCGGGATCCTGCGCAGGAAGGCCCGCACTCTCGGCGGCAGGCGCTGCACCAGACGTTGAAGCATGACTCCGGCACTGTATCGAGCATTCGCCCGCCCGGGACGGGATCCACGCCACCCGTCACTCCTTGTAACGGTCCAGTCGCGAGATTTCCGGGTACAAGCCCTGTTCAGGAGATTTCCGGGCTCGATGGTGCCCGCGGGACGCGACACGAGGAGGCGGCGGATGGGCCAGCCGGGCATGCGCATCACGGTGGACGCGGCGATGCGGGCGCGGGACGTGTCCCGCCCGCGCCCAGCGGGCGAGGACGCCCCCGCGCCCGCCAGGTCGCCGAAGCGCAGCCGTGCCGCGAAGAACGAGCGCCGCCGCCAGGACAAGCGCGGCGGGGCCTCCCCAGGGGGGCGGCTCCCCGCTCCCCCCGCCGACCGGTGACGCCGCTCCCCCACGCGCTGGGCGGCCAACGGGCCCGGCCGGCGGACGTACGCGCACGCAGGCGCGCACTGCGACCGCCGGCACCGGCGCTCCGCGCGGCTCGGGCCGCGCAGCCCGCCCGGTGGCCGATGCAGTAGCCGATGCGGTGGCCGATGCGGTGGCCGATGCGGTGCCGTCCGCGACCGCCGTGCGGAACACGCGGGTGCGGGGTCAGGCGCCGGGGACGACGCCCGTCTGCTCGTAGGCGGTCAGCATGTCGATGCGGCGGGTGTGCCGCGACTCCTTGGAGTACTCCGTGGCGAGGAACAGCTCGACGAAGCGGGCGGCGGTCGCGGCGTCGTGCTGCCGGGCGCCGATGCTGATGACGTTGGCGTCGTTGTGCTCGCGGGCGAGGACGGCGGTGTCGTCGTTCCAGACGAGAGCCGCGCGCACGCCCTTCACCTTGTTCGCGGCCATGACCTCGCCGTTCCCGGAACCGCCGAGGACGATCCCGAACGTGCCCGGCTCCGCCGCCGTCCGCTCCGCCGCCCGCAGGACGAACGGCGGGTAGTCGTCGGCGGCGTCGTACTCGAACGCGCCGCAGTCGACGGGCTCGTGCCCGTTCTCCTTCAGCCAGGAGACCAGGTGCTCCTTGAGCTCGAAGCCGGCGTGATCGGTTCCAAGAAAGACGCGCATGGGCCCGATTGTCGCAGGTCCATGCGCGTCCCTCGTCCCCGGGTCGGTCAGGCGGGCGGCGGCGGACGGTCGTCGCCGGCCTCCCGGTCGCCGGCCTCCGGGTCGTGGTCGAGCATCGTCTTGTCGGCGAGGTCGCCGCCGCCCGCGGCCGGGGCCTCCTCGGAGCCGGCGGGCACCGTCTCGTCCTCGTCGTCCGCCTGCGTGGGCGGGTCGAGCGTGGGGGCGTCCGGTGCGGGCTGCTCCGGCGCGGGCGGCTGCTGCGGGACGCCGGGCTGCTGCGGCGCGGCGCCCCAGGCGGGCTGCTGGGGGCCGCCCTGCGGCGGGACGTAGGGCACGTTGGCCGGGTGCTGGGGCGGCGCGTACGGCTGCCCCGGCACCGGCTGACCCGGCACCGGCTGGCCCGGCGTCGGCTGCATCGGGGCGCCCGGCTGCGGCTGGTGGGGCCCCTGACCGAACTGCTGCTGACCGAACTGCTGCTGGTAAGGCTGCTGCTGGTAGGGCTGCTGCTGCCCGAACTGCTGCTGGTAGGGCTGCTGGCCGAACTGCTGCTGCGCCTGCCGGCCGCCGCCCGTCCCGCGGTCGCGGGTGAGGTGGAAGCCGGCGAGCGCACCGAGACCGGCGAGCCAGCCGTAGACGAGACCGAAGGCGGCGCCCCCGGCGATGGAGCCCCAGACGATGCCGTCGAACGACGGGCCGTCGTCCAGGGAGAGCTTCACCAGGGTGCCGGTGACGAGTCCCGAGACGCCGCCCGCGACGACGCAGGCCCACCAGCCGGTGACGGCCGCGCCGAGCATCCCCCGGTTCGGGTCGACGGCGCGGACGCCCACCGCGGTGAGCCCGGCGATGAGGGCGAAGAACAGGATCAGCCCGATGTCCACCGAGATGACATAGCCCCAGTTGAAGAAGCTCTCCGGGTACAGATGCCACTGCGGCGTCTGCAGCCAGTGCACCAACTGCCACAATCCTCCGTCGCGCGCTTCGCCCCGTACCGCATCGACCGCCCACTGGTTTCCGAAGACCAGTGCGATCAACGCGACCGGGAGCACCGCGCCGCCCGCCGTCATCACCATCCGCCGCATCGTCATGGCGCGCAGGGTAGTGGCCCTCGGCCCGTCACGGGTAGGCCCCATGTCACCCGGTGTACACGGCCGGACGCTCGGCGGTCAGGCGGCCGGGAAGCGGAACCCGGGGTCGACCTGAGCCTCCAGGTCCTCCCCGACGGCCCGGCTCGCCCAGCTGCGGGCGTTCTTCACGTGGAACTCGACGGCCTGCCGCCGGAACTTCTCCCAGTCCTTGACGCGGGAGTCGACCTCGGCGCGCATCCGCGACAGCGCGGCCTCGTTGCCCTCCTCCAGCGCGACGCCCGTCCGGCCCTGCTCCAGCGCGCGGACGGACGCGGACTGGCCGAGCCACGTCAGCAGGTCGTCGCCGACGTGCTCGCGCAGGTAGGCGACGTCGTCGTCGGTCTGCACCTTGTTGCCGACGACGCGGATCGCGACGTCGTAGTCGCGGGCGTACTCGGTGTACTGCCGGTAGACGCCGACGCCCTTGCGGGTGGGTTCGGCGACGAGGAACATCAGGTCGAACCGGGTGAAGAGACCGGACGCGAACGTGTCGGCCCCGGCGGTCATGTCCACGACGACGTACTCGCCCGGACCGTCGACGAGGTGGTTGAGGTACAGCTCGACGGCGCCGGTCTTGGAGTGGTAGCAGGCCACGCCGAGGTCGTCGTCGTTGAACGGGCCGGTGGCGAGCAGCGTGACGCCGTCGACGTCCTCGCCGAGCCGGTGGACCGGGTCGTCGCCGCGGAAGTCCAGCAGCCGCGAGCCCTCCCCGGGCGGGGTCGTCTTGACCATGGCGGACGCGGACGAGACGCGCGGGTTCGCGCCGCGCAGGTACTCCTTGATCTCGGCGAGGTGGTCGCCCATCGCGGGGATCTTGGCGGCGCGCTCCTCGTCGAGGCCGAGCGCCACGCCGAGGTGCTGGTTGATGTCTGCGTCGATGGCGACCACCGGCAGGCCGCGGCCCGCCAGGTGCCGGACGAAGAGCGACGACAGGGTGGTCTTGCCGCTGCCGCCTTTGCCGACGAACGCAACCTTCACGGTGAAATGCCCCCGTTTCGGATATGAAAATCATTGCCACTTCGGGAACACGAGTGTGGCGGAGGCGCGCGCGTCAGGCAAGCGGAACGGCCGACAAGACGGCGAGCAAGATCGCCAGGAGCGGGGCTCAGCGCCGCACGGCGGCCGGGTCGAACCCGAACGGCAGCTCGAGCCGGTGCGCGCGGAGCAGGTCCGCGTCGGCGAGCAGGTCGCGGGTGGGGGCGTCCGCGGCGATCACCCCGTCGGACAGGATCACCGAACGCGGGCACAGCTCGGCCGCGTACGGGAGGTCGTGGGTGACCATCAGGACGGTCACGTCGAGCCCCAGCAGGATCTCGGCCAGCTCGCGGCGGCTCGCCGGGTCGAGGTTGGACGACGGCTCGTCCAGCACGAGGATCTCCGGCTCCATCGCCAGGACGGTCGCGACCGCGACGCGGCGGCGCTGCCCGAAGGACAGGTGCTGCGGCGGGCGGTCCGCGACGTGCGCCATCTCGACGCGGCCGAGCGCGGACCGGACGCGCGCGTCCAGTTCGGCGCCGCGCAGCCCCAGATTGGCGGGGCCGAACGCGACGTCCTCGCGGACGGTCGGCATGAACAACTGGTCGTCGGGGTCCTGGAACACGATGCCGACGCGGCGCCGCACCTCCCGCAGCGCCGCGCGGTCGCCCGGGTCGACGGCGAGCCCGCCCACCCGCACCTCGCCCAGGCCGCCGTGCAGGATGCCGTTCAGGTGCAGGACGAGCGTCGTCTTGCCCGCGCCGTTCGGCCCGAGCAGCGCGACGCGCTCGCCGCGCCCGATCGTCAGGTCCACGCCGAACAGCGCCTGCGTCCCGTCCGGGTAGGCGTAGGCGAGGCCTTGCACGTCCAGGGAAGGCGTCATGCGCCCATCCAGGCGGTCAGGGCCACCAGGGACGCGGCGAGCGGCAGGACGGCGGCGGCCGACCACTGCGCCGGCGTCGCGCCGATGTCGTGCAGCACCGGCATGCGCCCGTCGTACCCGCGGCTCACCATCGCCAGGTGCACCCGCTCGCCGCGTTCGTACGAGCGCAGGAACAGCGCGCCCAGCGACTTCGCGAGGACGCCCGTGGCGCGGACGTCCCGTGCCTCGAACCCGCGGGACGCGCGGGCCGTCCGCATCCGGCCGAGCTCGGCGGCCACGACGTCGCCGTACCGCAGCATGAACCCGGCGATCTGCACGATGAGGCGCGGGACGCGGAGCCGTTCGAGGCCGAGCAGCAGCATGCGCGGTTCGGTCGTGGCGGCCAGCAGGACGGACGCGACGACGCCGAGGGTGCCTTTCGCGAGGATGTTCCACGCGCCCCACAGCCCTTCCCCGCTCAGCCGCAGCCCGAGCACGGTGACCTTCTCGCCGTGGGCGACGAACGGCATGAGCAGCGCGAACGCGACGAACGGGATTTCGATGGCGGCGCGCCGCGCGACCGTCGCGAACGGCACCCGGGCGGTCAGCGCGACCGCGGCGAGCAGCAGCGCGTACCCGCCGAACGCCCACATCCTCTCGCGCGGCGTCGCGACGACGAGCAGGACGAACGTCAGCACCGCGACGAGCTTGCAGTGCGGCGGCAGCCGGTGCACCGGCGAGTCCCCCGGGAGGTGGAGCCGGTGGACGTGGCCCGCGCCCACTAGTCCGTCCGGGACGCGGCCCCGGTGCCGCGCCGCCGGATCGTCCAGAACAGCCCGCCGCCCGCCGCGAGCGTGAGGCCGACGCCGATCAGCCCGGCGAGCCCGCCGGACACCCGGCCGTCGCCGACGCCCTCGACGCCGTAGTCGCCGAGCGGGGAGCCGGCCAGCGCGTGCTCCTCCTCCTTCTCGGCGATGCCCTTGTCCGCGGCGACCTTCTCCAGGCCGTCGGGGCTGGAGCTGGCGTAGTGGCTGACGACCCCGGCCAGGATCAGCGACACGATCAGGAACCCGGCGAAGAAACGCTTGGTCTGCACGGCTCTCCCCCTCACGCCTGCGACGGCTCGGCCCGGTCGGCGCCGCCGGCGCCCCGCGTCCGCGGCTCCGGCGGCCTGCGCAGCTCGCGGGCGCCGTGCACCAGGTCGGGCCGGACGGCGAGGACGCTCGACACCGTCGCGGCCGTGATCAGCGCCTCGCCGATCCCGATGAGGACGTGCACGCCGACCATCGCGCCCGCGACCGTCCCGATCGGGACGTCGGTCGTGCCGCCCAGGGCGTACAGGGCGGTGAACGCGGCGGCCGAGGCGGGCACCGACACGAGCGCCGCGGCGAACGACGCCCCGGCGGCGGCCGGGCGCGTCTTCGGCAGGACCCGGACGAGCGCGCGGAACAGCGGGTACGCGACGGCGACCGTGACCAGCGACATCGTGACGACGTTGACGCCGAGCGCGGTGAGGCCGCCGTCGGCGAACAGCAGCGCCTGCAGCAGCAGGACGACCGCCACGCACAGGACGCCCGCCCAGGGCCCGACGAGGATCGCGGCGAGCGCCCCGCCGAGCAGATGCCCGCTGGTCCCGGACGCGACCGGGAAGTTCAGCATCTGCGCGGCGAAGACGAACGCCGCCGTGAGCCCCGCGAGCGGGGCCGTCCGGTCGTCCAGTTCGCGGGCGGCGCCGCGCAGCGCCAGCCCGACCCCGGCGACCGCGACGGCGCCCGCCGCGAGCGAGACGGGCGCGTCGATGAATCCGTCCGGTGCGTGCATGCCTCACCGCCCTGCCGTTGGTGGTCGCACCAGGGACAGTGTGCGGCGCGGCGGTTGCAGTTGCAATAGCCTCGCAACTGCCGGTTGCGGCCGTTCGCCCCGAGCCGGTTCAGGCGAGCCGGTTCAGGCGAAGCCGGGGTTCAGTCGAAGCCGGTTCGGTCGAAGCCGGCGTTCAGTCGAAGGACGGCTCCTCGGTGCGGGTCCGCTTGAGCTCGAAGAAACCCGGGGTGCTCGCCACGGCCACCACGCCGTCGAACAGCTTCACCGCGTCCTCGCCGCGCGGGATCGGCGTCACCACCGGCCCGAAGAACGCGCTGCCCGCGACCTCGACGACCGGGGTGCCGACCTCCTGGCCGACGCGGTCGATGCCGTCCTTGTGGGACGCGCGCAGCGCCTCGTCGTACGCGGTCGAGTCGGCGGCCTCGGCGAGGGACGGGTCGAGACCGGCGGCGGTGAGGGCCTCCGCCAGCAGCTCCGGCCCGGGCTCGCGCCGGTCGTGGTGGCGGCGCGTCCCCAGCTCGGTGTAGAGCCGTCCGAGGACCTCGCTCCCGTACTTCTGCTCGGCGGCGATGCAGACCCGCACCGGGCCCCACGCCGTCTCGAGCATCTTCCGGTACTCCTCGGGGATGTCCTTGTCCTCGTTGAGGACGGCGAGGCTCATCACGTGCCAGCGCACGTCGATCGGGCGCAGCTTCTCGACCTCCAGGATCCAGCGGGAGGTGATCCACGCCCAGGGGCACAGCGGGTCGAACCAGAAGTCCACCGGGGTACGGGCGTCCTGCGTCATCTGCGTCTCCTTCTAGTCCGGTCTACGACAGCGACAACTCATCCCCGGCCGTCCGCATTTCCCCCGGATGGGACGGGCCGAAATCCGCGCGGGGCACCTGTCCGCCGACGGGGCGGGCGCCCTGTTGGTAGACATGGGGGATCAAGCCATAAGCCGACCGAGGAGTTCATGTGGCAGGCAACCTCACGCGCGACGAGGCGCGGGAACGGGCACGGCTGCTCACCGTCGAGTCCTACGCGGTCGAACTGGACCTCACGACCGGTGAGGAGCGGTTCGGTTCCACGACCGTGATCAGGTTCGGGAGCGCCGAGCCGGGGGCGTCCACGTTCGTCGACCTGCACGGCGCGACCGTGCGGGAGGCGACGCTGAACGGCACCGCGCTGGACCCCGCGTCCTACGACGCGGACAAGGGGCGCCTCCCGCTGCCCGGCCTGGCCGCGGAGAACGAGCTCCGGGTCGTCGCCGACTGCGCCTACTCGCGGTCGGGCGAGGGCCTGCACCGGTTCGTGGACCCGGTCGACGGCGGCGTCTACCTGTACTCGCAGTTCGAGACGGCCGACGCGCACCGCATGTACACGTGCTTCGACCAGCCCGACCTCAAGGCGACGTTCGAGTTCACCGTGCGCGCCCCCGAGGACTGGGAGGTCGTCACCAACGAGGCCGCCGAGAAGCGGGAGGGCGGCGACTGGCACTTCCTGCCGACGCCGCAGATCTCCACCTACATCACCGCGCTGATCGCCGGGCCGTACCACGTGGTGCGGGACGAGTACCGGCGCGAGGACGGCACCGTCATCCCGCTCGGCGTGTACTGCCGGGCGTCGCTGGCCGAGCACCTGGACGCCCCCGCGATCATCGACGTCACCCGGCAGGGCTTCGCGTACTTCGAGAAGGTGTTCGGGCGCGAGTACCCGTTCGCGAAGTACGACCAGCTGTTCGTGCCGGAGTTCAACGCGGGCGCGATGGAGAACGCGGGCGCGGTCACCTTCCTGGAGGACTACGTCTTCCGGTCGCGCGTCACCGACGCGGCGTACGAGCGGCGCGCCGAGACGATCCTGCACGAGATGGCGCACATGTGGTTCGGCGACCTCGTCACCATGCGCTGGTGGGACGACCTGTGGCTGAA
Organism: Actinomadura sediminis; assembly: GCF_042675525.1. NCBI lineage: Bacteria > Bacillati > Actinomycetota > Actinomycetes > Streptosporangiales > Thermomonosporaceae > Actinomadura > Actinomadura sediminis. Next base: position 40,894 of record NZ_JBHTJA010000041.1, on the reverse strand, counting down.
CGAGTCGTTCGCCACGTACATGAGCGTGCTGTGCCAGGCCGAGGCCACCAAGTGGTCGTCGTCGTGGACGACGTTCGCGAACCTGATGAAGGCGTGGGCGTACCGGCAGGACCAGTTGCCGTCCACGCACCCGATCTCCGCCGACATCCCGGACATCCGGGCCGTCGAGGTGAACTTCGACGGCATCACGTACGCGAAGGGCGCGAGCGTCCTGAAGCAGCTCGTGGCCTACGTCGGCCGCGACAACTTCCTGGAGGGCGTCCGCCGCTACTTCGACCGGCACGCGTGGGGCAACACCGTCCTCACCGACCTGCTGGGCGCGCTGGAGGAGACGTCCGGGCGGACCGACCTCGGCGCGTGGTCGCAGGAGTGGCTGGAGACCGCCGGGGTCAACACGCTGCGGCCGCGGTACGAGGTCGACGGGGACGGGAACTTCACGTCGTTCGCCGTCCTGCAGGAGGCGAAGCCCGACTACCCGACGCTGCGCGCGCACCGCGTCGCGATCGGCCTGTACGACCGGACGCCCGAGGGCATCGTCCGCCGCGAGCGCGTCGAGCTCGACGTCGTCGGCGCCCGCACCGAGGTGCCGGAGCTCGTCGGGCGGCGGCGGCCCGACCTCGTCCTGGTGAACGACGACGACCTGACCTACGCGAAGGTGCGGCTCGACGACCACTCGCTGAGCACCCTCGTCGACGGGATCGGCGACATCAGGGACGGCCTGCCGCGCGCGCTGTGCTGGTCGGCGGCCTGGGACATGACGCGGGACGCCGAGATGGCGACGCGCGACTACGTCCGGCTCGTCGCGAAGGGCATCCGGGGCGTCACCGACATCTCGGTCACGCAGACGCTGCTGCGGCAGGCGCGCCTCGCCGTCCAGCAGTACGCCGACCCGGCGTGGCGGGACGAGGGCCTCGCGCTGCTGGCCGACACGCTGTGGGAGCTCGCCCGCGAGGCCGAGGCCGGGTCGGACTTCCAGCTCGCGTACGTCCAGGCGTTCGCCGGTTCCGCGATCACCGACGCGCACCTGGCGTCCGTCCGGGGCCTGCTGGACGGGTCGGAGAAGCTCGACGGCCTCACCGTCGACACCGACCTGCGCTGGACGCTGCTGCGCCGCCTCGTCGTCACCGGCAAGGCCGGGCGGGACGAGATCGACGCCGAGCACGAGCGGGACCGGACGGCGGCGGGCGAGCGGCACGCCGCCGCCTGCACCGCCGCGATCCCCACCGCCGAGGCCAAGGCCGCCGCGTGGGAGCGGATCGTCTCCGGCGACCTGCCGAACGCCGTGTACCGCGCGACGCTCGGCGGGTTCGTCGAGCCCGACCAGGCCGCCCTGCTCGTCCCGTACGTCGACCGGTACTTCGTCGAGGTCGGCCGCATCTGGAAGGAGTGGAGCAGCGACATGTCGCAGACGTTCGCCGAGAGCGCCTACCCCTTCCTGGTGATCGAGCAGTCCACGATCGACCGCACCGAGGCGTACATCGCGGACAACACGCCCCCGGCGGCGCTCGTCCGGCTGCTCTCCGAGGGACGCGACGGGGTCGCGCGTGCGCTGCGGGCGCGCGCGAAGGACGCGTCGGCGTCCTGACGGCCGTCCGTGGCCGTGCGGGTCCCCCGCACGGCCACGGCCCCCCGACGACGACAGAAGGAGCGGCGGGATGGAGACCGCACGGGACGTCCTGACCGCCCTGGCGCGACGGCACGCGTTCGGCGACCTGGAGGCGCTGCTCGACGAGGGCACGATCGCCGCCGACGGCCGGACCCGCGAGGTGGCGGCGCTGTGCGCGTTCGGGCAGCGCGTCCTGGACCTGGACGCCGAGGACTTCGGCATGCCCGAGGCCGCCGGGGACGTCCCGCCGGACCTGCTGGACCGGGCCCGCGCCAGCCGGATGCCGCAGGCGCCCCGGGAACGGCCGCGCGGCGCCCTCGCGAGCCTGCGGCCCGCGTACGCGCTGCTGCTGGAGGTCATCGCGGTCCGCTGGCACCGCCGCGAGATGGCCGCGCTCGTCGCGGCCGTGCACATCGCGGGCGAGTACCTGGCGATGCTGGCGTGGGAGCCGGTGCTCGGCCACGCGGGCGACCCGGCGCTGCTCGCCGCCGCCGTCGGCGGCGCGGGCAGCCGGTGGGGCGTGCCCGTCGACCCGGACGCGCCCCGCGAGTGCGACCACACGCGGCCGGAACGGTCCGCGTGCGAGCGGGCGCTGCGGGTCGCGACGATGCCGCCGCCGGGCTGGCGCGCCTACCTCGACCGGCAGCACAGCCAGGTCGCGTCCGCGCTCGGCGACTGCGCCGCCCGCTGCCGCACCCCCTGCTCGGTCGTGACCCGGCTGGACGACGCCGTCCGCGCCGACCTCGCCGAACGCTGCGGGCTGGCGAACGACTTCGCGGACGGCGCCCTCGTGAGGCTCCGGCACGCCGCGCCCGTCGGGCACGGCTTCGGGGTGCCGTCGCCGGAGGAGGTGCGGTCGGCCTGGGAGCGGGCCCGCACGTCGCTGCGCCGCCGCCCGCTCGGCGCCGCCGCGATGGAGGCCGCCGGCGACGACCCCTACCCGCTGCCCGGGCTGCCCGCGCTGTTCTCCGCGATCGCCGCGGCCCCGATCGTCCCCGACACGCTGCTGCACGACGTCACGACGCGCATCACGGCGACCTTGGGCTGACCCCGGCCGCACGCCCGTGCCCGGCCGCCGCCGCCCGTGCCGCACGGCGGGGCGCACGGCGCGGCGGCACCCGGTCACGCGGGCTCCGGGCCGGCCTCGCTCGCGAGCGGCCGCACCGGGTCGACGGCCGGCAGCGGGCGGGACGGCAGGTCGTCGAGCAGGACCGGGCGCCCGTCCGCGCCGGCCAGCGGGACGCGCCAGTTCGGGTACTCGTCGACCGTGCCCGGCTGGTTCTGGGTGCGCCGCTCCCCCACGGCGTCGGCGAGCGCCACGCCGACGAGCCGGGCGGGCGTGCGGGCGAGGAAGGCGTGCAGGGCCGCGACGACCCGCTCGTCGTACTCGTCCGATCCCGCGGCGAGCGCCCCCAGGACCGTCTCGGGCGGCGCGGCCAGCAGCCCCTCGGCGTGCAGGAGCGCGAGCCAGTCGGCGAGCCGCGCGCGGTGCTCGTCCTCCTCCTCGGCGCGGGGACGGGCGAGCAGGCCGAGCCGGTCGCGCAGATCGATGTGGTCGCCGTGCAGGAACCCGGTGATCGGCGGCATGTCGTGCGTCCCGACCGTCGCCAGCGACGGCTCCCGCCAGTGCCGCGCCCGCTTCGGCCGGCCCCGGTCGTCCCGCTCGAACCACAGCAGCGACGTCCCGAGGACGCCGTGCGCGGCGAGCGCCTCCCGCACCTCCGGCTCGACGGTGCCGAGGTCCTCGCCGACCACGACGGCGCCCGCCCGCTCGGCCTCCCACGCGAGGCAGCCGAGCAGCGCGTCCCGGTCGTAGCGGACGTACGTGCCGTCGGCCGCCGAACCGCCCTCGGGCACCCACCACAGCCGCGACACCTGCATGGCGTGGTCGAGGCGCAGCCCGCCGCCGTGCCGGAACGCCGCCGCGAGCATGTCCCGGAACGGGGCGTAGGCGGCCTCGGCGAGGCGGCGCGGGTGCCACGGCGGCTGCCCCCAGTCCTGGCCGCGCTGGTTGAACTCGTCGGGCGGGGCGCCGACGCTCATGCCGGGCGCGAACAGGTCCCGGTACATCCACGCGTCGGCGCTCCCGTGCGCGACGCCCACCGCGAGGTCGTGCACGATCCCGATCGGCATGCCCGCGTCCCGGGCCGCCCGCTGCGCCGCCGCGAGCTGCTCGTCCAGGCGCCACTGCAACCAGGAGTGGAACTCGACGCGGTCGGCGAGGCGGGCGGCCTCGGCGGCGACGGCCCGGCTCCCGGCGTCGCGGAGTTCGGCGGGCCAGGCCCGCCAGTCGGGGCCGTGCTTCTCGGCGAGCGCCGACCAGGTCGCGAACATGGTGAGGGCGCCGCCCTCCCGGGCCCGGAACTCCGCGAACGCCCGCTGCTCGGCGGCGCCGCGCGGCAGCCGGTGCAGCGACTCCAGCGCCTGCAGCTTCGCCGCCCAGGCCGCGCTCCGGTCGATGCTCCGGTCGATCGGCCGCGCCGCGTCGCCGTCCGGGCGCAGCGGCGCGCCGAGCGCGCTCAGCCGCTCCCGGTCGGCGGCGGGCAGCGCGGCGTACTCGGGCAGGTCCTCGACGCGCAGGTAGAGCGGCGCGGCGAAACGGCGGCTCATCGGCGAGTACGGCGACGGGCCGACCGGCGGGACGGCCTCGGTCGCGTGCAGCGGGTTGATGAGCGCGAACCCGGCGCCGAGGTCGCGGCCGCTCCAGGCCGCGAGGTCCGCCAGGTCGCGCAGGTCGCCGACCCCCCACGACGCCCTCGACCGCACCGAGTACAGCTGCACGGTGAATCCCCACGCCCGCCCGGGACGGGCGAGCGCCCGCGGGGCCATCAGGAAGGGCACGCTCTCGTGCCGTCCGCCGAGGCGGGCGTGCAGCCGGTGCCAGCCCGGCGGGACGTCGCCCGCGTCGGCGCCGCCGAACGGGCGCTCCGTCCCGTCCGCGAGCTCGACCGTCAGGTCCGGGCGGCCGGGCGGCCGCGGCGGGGCCTCGCCCCGGCGGGCGACGACGACCGGCGGGAGCAGCCGCGTCCGGTCCCGCTCCCGCTCGCGCTCCAGTTCCTCCCGGACGGCCGCCGGGGACGACACGTCCGCGCCGAGCGCCGTCAGGACGGAGCGGAGGGTGTCGGGCGCGACGCCGGTCTCGCGCCCCCGCCAGTCGGTGTAGCGGGTCGCGACACCGTGCCGCCGCGCCAGCGCGGCGAGTTCCTCTTCCACCACGCTGTACCACTGCCCCGTCCGCGCGGGCTCATCCGTCGCGCCCGGCCGGTCTTACTCGGTCCAGATGGGCGGCTTCCGGTCCGCCCAGGGGCGCGCCTCCTCGAGCTGCGCCGACAGGGAGATGAGCGTGCCCTCCCCGCCGATCCGGCCCGCGAGCATCACGCCGATGGGCAGGCCCTCGTCGGTCCAGTGCAGCGGGACGTTCACCGCGGGCTGCCCCGAGATGTTGTACATCGCGCAGAAGGGTGTGAAACGCGTCTGCCGCGCGAAGTTCTCCTCGGGCTCCTGCTCGTGGAAGTACCCCACGGGCGCCGGGGGCTGCGCCAAGGTCGGGTGCAGGATCGCGTCGTACTCGTCCATCATCTCCAGCGCGAGGCGGAACGCGCCCTGCAGCGTCGCCTGCGCGTCGAGGAGCCGCGGCGCCGTGACGGCCTCGCCGCGTGCCCGCAGCCAGCGGGTCAGCGGCTGCAGCAGGTGCTCGCTCTCCGGCGGGACGGGCGTCGTCGTCGCCATCGCCGCCCACAGCGTCTCGAAGTGCGGCAGCAGCTCCGACGCGTCGACCCGCGGCAGGTCCACGACCTCGTGCCCCAGCTCCACCAGCAGCTCCGTCGCCGCCTCGTAGGCGGCGACGCAGTCGGGGTGGACGGTCGCGTCCGGCACCGCGGTCTCGATGCTGCGCGCGATCCGCAGCCGTCCCGGCGGCCGGTCCGCGAACGACAGGAACGTCCCGCCGGGCGCCGGCGCCCGGTACAGGTCCCCGTACATGGGCGCGGCCATGACGTCCAGCAGCAGCGCCGCGTCGCGGACGCCGCGGGCGATCGGGCCGTTCGTCGCGAGCCCGAACAGGTCCGCGCTGATCGGCCCCTGCGAGATCCGGCCGCGCGTCGGCTTGATCCCGAACAGGCCGCACGCGCTGGACGGGATGCGGATCGACCCGCCGCCGTCGCTGCCCTGCGCCCCGGGGGCCAGCCCGGCCGCGACGGCCGCCGCCGCGCCGCCGCTCGACCCGCCCGCCGACCGCGACAGGTCCCACGGCGTGCGGGCCGGCGGCGCCACCGGGCTCTCGGTGTAGCACGGCAGCCCGAACTCGGGCGTCGTCGTCTTCCCGGGCATCACCGACCCGGCGTCCCGCAGCAGCCGCACGACCGAGTCGTCCGCGAAGCCCTTCAGGTCGGCGAACACCGCCGAGCCGAACGTCGTCCGGACACCGGCCACCAGGTTCAGGTCCTTGATCGGGATCGGGACGCCGAGGAGCGGCGGCAGCTCCGCCGGATCGGCGGTGTCCAGCAGCGCCTTCTCGGCCGCGCGCGCCTGCTCGCGCGCGAGCTCCGCGGTCACGGTCACGTACGCCCCGACCCGCGGATTCAGGCGTTCGATGCGGTCGAGGTAGTGGTCGGCGAGTTCGACCGGGGACAGCTCGCGGGCCCGGAGGGCCGCGGCCGTCTCCCTGACGCCGAGGTCATGGGGTTGTGTCACGGAAGGAACCGTAGACGTCCCCTGCGCGGGCATCAACGGACCGCCCTGCGCGAAGACGGGCACCCCCCGGACGGAAGGGAGGTGAATTACCACCCTACCCACCTACCGCGTAAGAGAATCACTCACGGGCGGAGACAAAACTATTAACCCCGGACGACTAGTTCGACGCCCGCACGACTGATTACTCTGCGCACGGAGGATCATGCCCCCGATCGGAAAGGAATACGGAGCGTCACTCATGGCGATCACGGAGCGGGGCAACGGACAGGAAGCCCGGGTGCGTCCCGGGCCCGGACCCGAAGAGAGGCGTGACCAGCGTGAACCTCCCGTGAACGACCGGCCGGACGGCCCGGACGACCGCGCCGACGACCGCGCCGACGACCGTCCGGACGAGCCGGCGCGCGACCGCGCGGACGAGCGCGCCGCGGGCCTCGAGGGGCTGCTGAGCGACCCCCGCGCCCGTCCCTGGATCGTCCGCGGCGCCGCCGCCGTCGTCGCCCTCGCCGCCGGCTGGGTCCTCATCGACCTGCGCGCCGGGCTCACCCTCGCCGTCCTCGTGGTCATCGCCGACGTCGTCCGGGTGGCCCGCAAGAGCTCGAGCGTCCCCGCGTGGCAGAAGTCCTCGGCCGCCGAGCGCCGCACCGAGAAGCAGTTGAAGGCGCTCGAACGCCGCGGTTACCTCGTGCTGCACGCCCGCGCGGTGCCGCACGACACCGAGGGCGTCAGCGACGGCCGGATCGACCACCTGGTCATCGGACCGAGCGGCGTCTACGCGATCGACTCCGAGAAGTGGGACAAGCGCCTCCCGGTCCGCACGCTGTCCCACCTGAAGCTGTTCCACGGCCCCGTCAACAAGAAGGACCGGCTCGACGAGGCCCGCTGGGAGGCCGAGCAGGCCAGCAAGATCCTCGCCGGCCGGGTCGGTTTCGAAGTCCCCGTCCAGCCCTCGGTGGCGATCTACGGGCCGTCCATCCCGTGGAAGGTCATGCGGGTGCGGGACGTGGACGTCTACGCGGGCAACCGGGCGCGCGCCTACCTGCGCCGCCGGCCGAAGATCCTCACCGACGTCGACGTCCAGCGGATCTTCCAGGCGGCCGAGAAGGCCCTGCCGCCCAAGTACCCCGTCTGAACCCCGACGCGACACGCGGCACCTCGACCGCCCGGGGTGCCGCCCCCCTCCGCGGGACGCGCCGCCGCGCGTCCGCTCCGCAGGGCTCTCCGCCCGCACGGACGACTCTTCGCACAGATCACCGGGCCGGCCGCGCCGTCCCGGGAATTCGCGCGCCCGCCGCGCGTTGATACCATCGGGGACCTGGAAAGGCCGGCCCGCGCGCGACCTCCGCTGAGCCGGCGGCAGCGCCGCGATCCGCCGCTGCGAGCGTCCCGGCACACACCGCGACACCCGGGCGAAGATCGCCCGCCCGCCGACCCCGGCGCGGCGCGCGCACCCGGGCTCGCGCACGTCACAGGTCAGAGAGGTCACGATGCCCCCGCTCAGGTCACGCACGGTCACCCACGGCAGGAACATGGCGGGCGCCCGCGCGCTCATGCGGGCCAGCGGCGTCGAGCGCGAGGACTTCGGCAAGCCCATCGTCGCGGTCGCCAACAGCTACACGCAGTTCGTGCCCGGCCACGTCCACCTCGACGAGGTCGGCAAGGTCGTCGCCGGCGCCGTCAAGGAGGCCGGCGGCGTGCCCCGCGAGTTCAACACCATCGCCGTGGACGACGGCATCGCGATGGGCCACGGCGGCATGCTGTACTCGCTGCCGTCCCGCGAGCTCATCGCCGACGCGGTCGAGTACATGGTCAACGCGCACTGCGCCGACGCCCTCGTCTGCGTCTCCAACTGCGACAAGATCACGCCGGGGATGCTGCTGGCCGCCATGCGGCTCAACATCCCGACGGTGTTCGTCTCCGGCGGCCCGATGGAGGCCGGCAAGCCGGTCGAGGGCGTCATGGGCGGCAACAAGCTCGACCTCATCGACCCGATGATCGCCTCGGCGGACGAGTCCGTCGCCGACGCCAAGCTCGCCGAGATGGAGGAGAGCGCCTGCCCGACCTGCGGGTCCTGCTCGGGCATGTTCACCGCCAACTCGATGAACTGCCTCACCGAGGCGATCGGCCTCGCGCTGCCCGGCAACGGCACCGTCCTCGCCACCCACACCGCCCGCCGCGCCCTCTACGAGAACGCGGGCCGCACCGTCGTCGAGATCGCCAAGCGGTACTACGAGGACGACGACGAGTCCGTCCTCCCGCTGAACATCGCGACGTGGGAGGCGTTCGAGAACGCCATGGTGCTCGACGTCGCCATGGGCGGCTCCACCAACACGATCCTGCACCTGCTCGCCGCCGCCACCGAGGCCGGCGTCGACTTCGGCCTCGACGACATCGACGCCGTGTCCCGCCGCGTGCCGTGCCTGTGCAAGCTGGCGCCCGCGCTGGCCACCTACCACGTCGAGGACTGCCACCGCGCGGGCGGCATCCCCGCGCTCCTCGGCGAGCTGCACCGCGCCGGGCTGCTGAACTCCGACGCGCACACGATCCACAGCCCGTCCGTCGCCGAGTTCGTCGCCAAGTGGGACGTCCGCTCCCCCGACGTCCTGCCCGAGGCCGTCGAACTGTTCCACGCGGCCCCCGGCGGCGTCCGCAGCACGTCCGCGTTCAGCCAGAGCAACCGCTGGAAGGACCTCGACCTCGACCGCGCCGGGGGCTGCATCCGCGACGCCGAGCACGCCTACACCGCCGACGGCGGCCTCGCCGTCCTGCGCGGCAACATCGCCCCCGACGGCGCCATCGTCAAGACCGCGGGCGTCGAGGAGGAGCTCTGGACGTTCGCCGGCCCGGCCGTCGTGTTCGAGAGCCAGGACGAGGCCGTCGAGGGCATCCTCGCCGGCCGGGTGAAGCCCGGCGACGTCGTCGTCATCCGCTACGAGGGCCCGCGGGGCGGCCCCGGCATGCAGGAGATGCTGTACCCGACGAGCTTCCTCAAGGGCCGCGGGCTTGGCAAGGCGTGCGCGCTGATCACCGACGGCCGGTTCTCCGGCGGGACGTCCGGGCTGTCCATCGGGCACGCGTCCCCGGAGGCCGCGGGCGGCGGGATCATCGCCCTCGTCGAGGACGGCGACCGCATCGTCATCGACATCCCGAACCGGGTCCTGGAGCTGGACGTCCCGGCGGACGAGCTGGAGATCCGGCGGGAGAAGCTGCTGGCCGACCTCGGCGGCTACCGGCCCCGCGACCGGCAGCGTCCCGTCAGCGCCGCGCTGCGCGCCTACGCCGCCATGGCCACCTCGGCCTCCACCGGCGCCGCCCGGGACGTCTCCCAGCTCGAGCACCGCGCATGACCTGAGAGGTAATCGACCCACTTACCCGTGGCGGGAGAGAGTGGATCCCGAAAGGCCGGGGCGCCGGAAAGCGCCCCGGCACCACCTCTCAGGGGAGATCACCATGACCGCCTACGCGCTCGCCCACCTGCGACCGCAGCCGCCCCTGCACGACGACGTCTTCACCTACATCGAGCGCATCCAGGACACGATGGACCCGTTCGGCGGCCGCTTCCTCGTGCACGGCACGGACCCCGAGGTGATGGAGGGCCCGTTCGAGGGCGGGTACGTCCTCATCGAGTTCCCCGACATGGAGAACGCCCGCGCGTGGTTCGCGTCGGACGCCTACCAGGCGATCGTCCGGATGCGCACCGACAACATCCCGGGCACGGCGGTGCTGCTGCAGGGCGTCCCGCCGGACTACGACGCCGCCGCGACGGGCCGCGCCATGCGCGCCGCCCAGGCGGCGGCGCAGGCCGGCTGACCCGCCGGTCCGGACGCCGCCGCGGCCGTCAGGAGCAGCAGCCTCCGCCGCAGCAGCCGCCACCGGCGGACGGCGGGGGCTGCGGAGCGCCGCCGCGGGACGAACCGGTCACGGCGACCGTCGACAGCAGCTTGACCGTGTCGTCGTGCCCGTCCGGGCACGGCGCGGGATCGGACGCGTTGATCATCGGCCGGGAGACCTCGAAGGTCGACCCGCAGGCCCGGCAGCGGTAGTCATAACGTGGCACGCCTCAAATATAAGGTCGGCCGCCCGTTCCGGCCACGCCGCGCTCCGCTCCCGCCGCGGTCAGGCGGCGGGTTCGGTCACGTACGGGGCCCACTGGGGGTCGCCGTCGTGGACGATGCCGATCAGCCGCCAGTGCGCGCCGCGCGGGACGCCCGGGGTGACGGGGAGCTCCCAGCCCAGTTCGTCCAGGAGGCGGTCGGCCTTGCGGTGGTTGCACGTCGTGCAGGACGCGACGCAGTTCTCCCACGAGTGGGCGCCGCCGCGGCTGCGGGGATGGACGTGGTCGATGGTCTCGGCGCGGCGCCCGCAGTAGACGCAGCGGAAGTTGTCCCGGCGCATGAGGGCGGCGCGGGTCAGCGGGACGCGGGTGCGGAACGGGATCCGCACGTAGCGGCGGAGCCGGATGACGGACGGCACCTCGACGGCCATCGTGGCCGAGTGCAGCACCGCGCCGCCGACGTCGTGATGGACGATCTCGGCCTTCTCCCGGAGCACGAGGCAGACCGCCCGGCGGAGCGGGAGCGTCGTGAGCGGTTCGTACGTCGCGTTCAGGAGGAGGACCTGTCGCATCAGACGGCCCCCGTCGCGTTCGGTGTCGCCTCGGTGGGCGCGGCCGCACGCACGTCCCACCGAGGCCGGAATATCTTCTCCGGCACCTGTGACCCCGCCATGAGGACCTCCTCGAGGGCGAACCGACAACATCAGTGTGGCCTGTGAGGGGCCCGTTCGCTACCCCAATAATTCCCATCTGTCGGTCTGATGGAACGCAAAAGCCCACTTCGTCAGTCCGGAGCGGTGTGGAGCGGGCCGGTCCCGGCGGCCAATACAGTGCATTCCATGACGCCGTATCCGCCCGCGCAGCGCCAGGACATCGTCGAGGAAATCCACGGACACCGGGTCGCGGACCCCTACCGCTGGCTGGAGGACGCCGACTCCGCCGACACCCGCGAGTGGCTCGCCGCGCAGGACGAGCTGTTCCACAAGGCCGTCGACGACCTCCCCGGGCGGGACGGGCTGCGGCGGCGGCTTCGCGAACTGCTCGGCGCCGGCAGCGTCGGCGCCCCGATCTGGCGCGGCGACCGCCGGTTCTTCACCCGGCGCACCGCCGACCAGGAGCACCCCGTCCTCTACACGGTGGACGCGGGCGGCGCCGAGCGGGTCCTCGTCGACCCGATGGAGCTCGACCCGGAGGGCACCACCACCCTCGACGGCTGGCAGCCCGACAAGGAGGGCCGCCGCCTCGCCTACAAGATCTCCCAGGGCGGGGACGAGGAGTCGCTGCTGTACGTGATGGACGTCGCGACGGGCGAGACGGTCGAGGGGCCGATCGACCGCGCCCGCTACTCGGCCGTCGCGTGGCTGCCCGGCGGCGAGGCGTACTACTACTCGCGGCGCCTGCACGCCCGGGACGTCCCCGAGGGTGAGGAGCAGTACCACCGGCGGGTCTACCTGCACCGCGTCGGCACCGATCCTGACGCCGACGACGTCCTGATCTTCGGTGAGGGGCGCGACAAGACGAACTACTACGGCGTCGGCGTGAGCCGCGACGGCCGCTGGCTCACGATCTCGTCCTCGCAGGGCACCGCGCCCCGCAACGACCTGTGGATCGCCGATCTTTCCGCGTCGGCTCCCGACCGGCCCGAGCTGCGCGCCGTCCAGGAGGGCGTCGACGCCGAGACGAGCCTGCACGTCGGGCGGGACGGGCGCGCGTACGTCTTCACGGACCGGGACGCGCCGCGCGGGCGGCTGTGCGTCGCCGATCCGGCGGACCCGTCGCCCGGCACGTGGCGGGACCTGATCCCCGAGGACCCCGAGGCCGTCCTGAGCGACTTCGCGATCCTCGACGGGATGGACCGTCCCCGGCTCCTCGCCGGCTGGACGCGGCACGCGATCAGCGAGATCACCGTGCACGACCTGGAGACCGGCGAGCGGCTCGGCGAGGTGCCCACGCCGGGTCTCGGCTCGATCGGCGGGATCGTCGAGCGGCCCGAGGGCGGGCACGAGGCGTGGTTCGGCTACACCGACAGCGTCACCCCCTCGTCCGTCCTGCGCTACGACGCCCGCACCGGCGAGACGACCACGTGGGCGACCGCGCCGGGGAGCGTCGAGGTCCCCGAGGTCGAGACCCGCCAGGTCGTCTACACGTCGCGGGACGGCACGGACGTGCGGATGCTCGTCATCTCGGGTACCGGGTCGCGTCCGGACGCGCCGGGGCCGCGGCCCGCGATCCTGTACGGGTACGGCGGGTTCAACATCTCTCTCACGCCGTCGTACTCGGCAAGCATCCTGGCGTGGGTGGAGGCGGGCGGCGTCTACGCGATCGCGAACCTGCGCGGCGGCTCGGAGGAGGGCGAGGAGTGGCACCGCGCGGGCATGCGGGAGCGGAAGCAGAACGTCTTCGACGACTTCCACGCCGCCGCCGAGAAGCTCATCGCCGACGGGCTGACCACCCCGTCGCGGCTGGCGATCTCCGGCGGATCGAACGGCGGGCTCCTCGTCGGGGCCGCGCTGACGCAGCGTCCGGACCTCTACCGTGCCGTCGTGTGCTCGGCGCCGCTCCTCGACATGGTGCGGTACGAGCGGTTCGGCCTCGGCCAGACGTGGAACGACGAGTACGGGACGGCCGACGATCCGGAGGAGTTCGGCTGGCTGATCGGCTACTCCCCGTACCACCACGTCCACCCGGGCACCGCCTACCCGGCGACGCTGTTCACGACGTTCGGCAGCGACACCCGCGTCGACCCGCTGCACGCCCGCAAGCTGTGCGCGGCCCTGCAGCACGCGACCGCGTCCGACGCCCCGGTCCTGCTGCGGAACGAGTCGGAGGTCGGGCACTCGGCCCGGTCGGTGTCCCGGTCGGTGGACCTGATGACCGACACCCTCTCGTTCATCGCGGCCCAGACGGGACTCGAACTGGACGAGTGATCCTGGCAGGGGGTGCGCACGCGGCGAACGTCCGCGTCCTCGTTCTCCGCCTGCGCCGGGACGTCCCCGCCGACATCGCGGCGCGCTCCCGGGGAAGCACCCCCGTATGCGACCCCTTCTCACGTTCGGGCACGGGACGGCCGGGCGCGGCGAGCTGACCCGGCTGCTGGACGGCGCCGCGGTGCGGGCGGTCGTGGACGTGCGGACGGCGCCGGGCAGCCGGCGCAACCCGGACGTGCACCGCGACGCGCTGCGGGAGTGGCTTCCGGCCGCGGGCGTCGGCTACCGCTGGGAGAGGCGGCTCGGCGGTTTCCGCCGGGCCGCGCCCGACTCCCCCGACACGTTCTGGCGCAACGACTCCTTCCGCGGCTACGCCGGGCACACCCGCGACCCCGGCTTCCTCGCCGCCATGGACGTCCTGCTGCGCGAGGCGGAACGGGACCGGACGGCCGTCATGTGCAGCGAATCGGTGTGGTGGCGGTGCCATCGGCGGCTCATCGCCGACTTCGCGGTGCTGGCGCGCGGCCGTCCCGTGCTGCATCTCGCGCACGACGGGCGCCTCACCGAGCATCCGCCGACGCCGGGCGCGCGGCTGCGGGACGACGGCCTGCTCGTCTACGACGGCGAGAGCGCCGAGTGACCCGCCCGGCGGGGCGGTCCGGTCAGCGCAGCGATTTCTCGATGTAGATGTTGACGATGCCGCCGATCGTCTCGCGGCGCGTCTCCGTCCAGCCGAACCGGCGGTAAAGGGCGAGGGCGGGCCGCTGAAGCTCGGTCGTGTCGGCGCGCAGGATCCGGTAGCCGAGTTCGGCGGCACGCTGTTCGAGCGCGGTGACCATGGCGGCGCCGTAGCCGCGGCGCTGCAGCGCGGGCAGCACCCGCAGCCGCACCATCTCCACGGCGTCGAGCTTGCCGCCGCCGAGCGAGAAGCCGCCGAAGGCGCGCGCGTGCCCGCCGGGGACGAGGTCGGCGCGGCGCAGGCCGCCCATGGCGACGATGCCGCCGTCGACCTCGCCGACGAGGAACTCGCCGTCGTTGCGGAGGTAGATGTCCTCCATCCGGAAGAAGTCGTGGTCGTAGTACACGCCGTCGCCGGGGCGCAGCCCGACCTGGGCGAGCCCCTCGCGGTGCAGCGCGAGGACGACGCCGTGGTCGGCGGGGTGGTAGCGGCGCAGGCGCAGTTCGCCGAACCGCCATTCGGGCGGCTCGTCCGCGACGCGGACGAGGGGGCGAGCGCCCTGCCAGGGGGCGTCTTCGGAGGTCGTCATGCCGGTGTCAGACCTGTTCGGCCGGGGGGACGGACGGGGTGTCCCGTGCGGGGCTCGTCACCCACGGGCCCGCCAGGGCCTCGTAGAAGTCCTTCAACCCGGGGGTGTCGGGGCCGTGCTTGGCGGAGACGGCGGCGCCGATCTGCCGCGCCCGGTGCACGAGGATGTCGGACCGGTGGTCGGCGGGCAGGTCGAGGATGGCCTCCTGGCCCGCGGCGAGGGCCGCCTCCGGTTCACCGGCGTGCAGCTTGCAGGTGGCGCGGTCGAGGCGGACGAGCGTCCGGTCGACGCGGTCGGTGGGCTCGTACAGGGTGAGGGCGTGGCTCAGCACCTCGTCGCCGCTCTTGTGGTCGCCGAGGCTGGTGAAGGTGTCGCCCTCGTAGAACGCCATCTGCCGGTCGGTGAAACCGAACACCAGGTCGCCGGTGTCGGTCTTGGACAACTGGTCGAACACCGAACGTCCGCGCACCAGGGCGCGGCGGGCGCTCGGCGCCGCGTCGCCCCGGCCGCGCATCGCCAGCATGCCCAGCGCGCGCGCCTCCACGGCGGGCGCCATCGCGGCGGCCACGCCGGGGGTGCGGCCGGCGAGGTCCTGCGCCTTGCGCGCGAGGTGGAGGGCCTCGCGGGGGTCGCCGTAGTACATCGGGACGAGCGACTCCCGGACGGTCACCCAGGCGCGGAGCTGCCGGTCGCCGGTCTCGTCGGCCGCGGTCCGGGCCGTCCGGAAGAACGAGCGGGCCAGCCGGTGGTCGCCCAGGTTGATCATGATGAGCCCGGACAGCCCGGACAGCTGCGCCGCGATCCGGCACAGCCGTTCCTGGAGCTCCACGGGCTGCCGCTGGTCGCACATGCGCCGCACCTCGCTGAAGTCCAGCAGCACGTCGCACAGCATCCGCAGCGACGGCGTCGCCTGGTACTGGCGGCCGTAGCCGTAGGTCGTCTCCTCCCACTGGTCGAGCATGGTCGGCGATACGGTCGCGCCGACGAGGGTGTCGTCCATCTTGCGGCGCAGGCTGTCGACCGTTCCGAGGATCTGGCCGTCGAGCGTGACGCCCGCTCCGGCCAGCAACTGCAGAAGGGTTCTGCGGAGCACGATGTCCTCCTCTCCCACATCGATGTTCAGGGGGCCATCGGCGCGGTCGGGGCCGCGGAGGTCGGTGACGTCGGACCGGAGACCGTCCCCGGTCCGGGGCACGATCGCCCCGACGAGCGGACGCGGGTCGGGTTCCCGGACCGCCGCCGGCCGTTCGGGCACGCGCGGCGGGGGCGCCGCGGCGGACGAGCCCGCACGGGCGCCGTGGCCGCGGCCGCAGATGCAGGGACCCTGGTAGTCCAGCTCGTGGGGTTCCACCCGGTAGACGGCGCAGAGGTAATGGAGGTACTCGGGGCCGGGTCGTTTGTAGCCGCTCTCGTAGGCCGACAGCAGCGTCTCCCCCAGCCGGGGCAGCGGCTTGCCGTCGATCTCGTACAGCGCTTTGACCTGGGCGACGATGTCGGACAGCGCGACGCCGTGGGCGAGCCGGTGCGACTTGATCCGGCTCGTGCCGAACAGCGGGGCGCACTGCTCGTGGATCTCGCGCGCGATCTGCGCGGCGCCGCGCCCGCGGGCGAGGCCGTGCGCGCGGATCCGGCGCGCGACGTCCGTCTCTTTCCGGGGGGGTTCCGACATCGCCTCCGGCCTCCTCACCGTTCTGCCGACATGTTCGTCACCCCGGGGAGAGGCGATCGTCCCTGCCACAGCGACCGGTTACCAATTGGCCACGAGAGATAATCTCTCGCGCACGCAGCGTAACCCTGGGGGCAAGGCCGGCCAAGCGTTTCCCATCAAGAGGAAGGGCCGCGGGGTGATCCTCGCCACCCAGGGTAGAGATTCTTCCTCCGGCGGAGGGGAACCTTCTCCCACCGGGTGAAACCTCTGTACTTCGACGTGCGCGCGCGCCCTTGACCCGGCAGTGTGAGAATTGCAATTCTCGCCGGGAGTAACGGACCGGATCCGCTGAGTCGATCACCGACGCCGCGGACGGGGCGCGGCGCGGGACCCTCCGCGACGGCGCGATGGAGGGAAGGGGTGCGAAAGTGGGCAGCGACGAACGCGTCGGCTACCTGCAGGAGCTGGAGCGCGAGCTCGGCACGCGCGGACTCGTCGCCCGCGTGGTCCGGACACGCTCCGGGCCCGCGTTCCTGCGGGTGGTGAACCCGGAGGCCGCGAGCCTCGCCGAGGACGTCACATGCGCCCCGGTCCCCGACGGCCGCGACCACTACTACTGGTGGTCGTGGGGCGAGCGGATGGTCCGCGTGGGCGATCCGGACGCCGCCGCGCGCAAGCTCGCGCACGTCCTGCAGCCGCTGGCGCCCGCCCGCGGGCCCGCGGCGGAGCCGGTCCGCGACCATCTGGACGTCCGCGAGCACCGGGAGCCGGCGGCGTGCGACCGCCGCGCGCCGGTGCCCGCGGGCGAGCGGCCGCCGAGCCGCTGCTGAGACCGGGCGCGCCCCGCGGGCCGCGGCCGGAACGGCGCGGTGGCCGCGGAACGCGGGGCGCGTTCGCCCGACGGCCCTCCCCGGCCGGGGCGCGATGCTTCGCCGTGGAACACCGGGCGCGGCGCCCGATCCGATCGTGACCGTCCCCTACGATCCGGACCGGGCCCGCCGCCCGTCCACGGCGCCGCGTCGCGCCGCCCACACCGGCCGGGGAGGGTGACCCTCCGCCCGGCGGGACGGCCCGGAGGCGCCGCGAGAGGCGATCTCTCGCATAGGGTGGGACGCGCTATGACGGAAAAGGTGACCTTCTACGAGGCGGTCGGCGGCGAGGAGACCTTCCGCCGGCTGGTCCACCGCTTTTACCAGGGTGTGGCCGAGGACCCGGACCTGCGCGCCCTCTACCCGGAGGAGGATCTCGGCCCCGCGGAGGAGCGCCTGCGGCTGTTCCTCATCCAGTACTGGGGCGGCCCGAACACCTACAGCCGGCAGCGCGGGCATCCGCGGCTGCGGATGCGGCACGTCCCGTTCGTCATCGGCGAGGCGGAGCGGGACGCGTGGCTGCGGCACATGCGCGTCGCCGTGGACGAACTGGAGCTGCCCCCCGAGCTGGAGCAGATGCTCTGGAACTACTTCACGATGGCCGCCAACTCCCTGGTGAACGCCCCCACCTGACGGGCCGGAACCCGCCCGGCGCGGCGATCCGCCCGGAGCCCGGCCGGCCCCGCGGCGGGACGCCCGGAGCGCCCCGCCGCGGGACGGACGGCTAGAGCCGCGGCCGCTGCATCTGCAGGGGGTCGTCGGCGGCCGGGCCGGTCCGCAGCGTGCGCGGCTCGTCCTCGACGCCCGCCCAGCGCCGCACGTCCGACTCGGCGTCCGCCCGCTGCCCGGCCGGCAGCCGGGCGATCAGCCGGGCGCTGTGGTTCTGCCCCGGCGCCACGTACACGTCGGAGTCACGGGCGCCCCGGCCCAGCCGGAACGGCTCGGCCCCCCACGGGTCGTTCTCGCCGTACACGAACAGCATGTGCTCGGCGTTCCGCCGCACCCAGCGATCGATGTCGCGCATCGCCCGGCCGTGGTCGAACCGCATCGGGATGTCGCGCGGCACGTACGTCCGCGGCTGGTAGCTCGACTCGTACCGCAGCATCGGCCGCAGGTTCCGGAACTCCGGCTTGGGCCAGCCGAGCTGCGTGCCCGCCTGGTAGTAGTACGGGATGTACGCCTCGAGTCCCTGGTCGGTGTAGAACGACAGCCCCGACACGGTGTCGAGCGCCTCGTAGAGCTTGTCGTCCGACGCGGTCGCCGGAGGCAGGTCCTTGCAGTCGGACTCCAGGCTGTACTGCCAGAACGCCCACTCGAAGTCCATCACCGAGTTCTCGAACGCCCGGTCGGGCGTACGCAGGATCTCGAACGTCCAGCGGTTCTTCTCCGCGGCCGCCGCGAACCGCTCGAGCATCGCCGGCCGCCGCTCGAGGAACTCCCGGGCGAGCGCCTTCACGTGCGCGTTGCACTCCGGGCTCCCGACCGTCTCGAAGAACGCGTCGTACGCCCGGTCGTCCCGGTTCCGCACGTCGTTCGGCGCCACGTACACGACGCTGCCGTCCACGTCGTCCGGGTAGAACCGCTTGTGGTAGACGGCCGTCATGCCGCCCTTGCTGGCGCCCGTCGTGATCCACTTCCCGGTGTAGATCCGCTCCAGGGCCTCGATGATCCGGTGCTGGTCGGTCGCGGCCTGCCAGATCGTGTCCTTGCGCCAGTCCGTCGGCTCGGGCCGCGACGGGCTGAAGTACCGGTACTCCATCGAGAGCTGGTTGCCGTCCACCAGCGCGGTCGGTTCGGAGGTGAACATGACCTCCGGCGTGTGGTAGCCGCTGGTGTAGAAGACCATCGGCCGGTCGGTCGAGACGTGCTGGAGCATGATCCGCTGTTCGAACCACTGCCCCCACGGCCTGCGATGGTCGACGGGCTGCCGGTAGGTCAGCCAGAACCACCGCTGACCGGGGATCGTCGAGGGCTTCTCCGTCACCGTCATGCCCGGGATCGCGTCGAGCCGGGCGCCGATGTCGCCCGCCTGCGCCGTGACCTGCGTCGTGGGCGCCGCCTGCGCCGCGGTGAGGCCGGATCCGGCCAGACCCGCGGCGAGCAGCAGCGCCACCGCCCCTTGTGAGACGCGCCGCATTGTGTCCCTTTCTACGTGGGTTCGCCACATTTGCGTCGCGACACTAGAGCGAAAACCCGGGCAAAAACGGAGTCCTGCGCCGCTCGTTACCTATCCGTGATCACCCGGAGCCATGCGGACAACAGACGAACTTTCCCTTGGAAGGGCAGAAAGAAGACACGTAAGGGCACCGCCCGCGCCTCACCCGCCCCCCGACCTGGGCACGAACCACCCGAGGACCCGACCGTCCCGGAGAGCCGACCGGTTGCCGAACGAGCCGGCGGCCGGAACCGGCCGGATGGACGGCCGGAATCCCGGACGGCCGGGCGAGGCGGTCGGGTCGGTCGGTTAGCGCCGGTCGGGCGCGGGGGCCATGTAGCGGCCGATGAAGTCGCGTTCGTGGGGGGTGAACCGGCGGAGCCGGTTGGCCTCGACGTCGAACGCGACGAGCGTCGAGGTGGCCTCGGCGTAGACGTTGTCGTCGTCCCGCACCTCGTAGGCGAGCTTGAACGACGCCGCGCGGGCCTCGGTCACCCACGTCTCGACCCGGATCGGGTAGACGGTCGGCAGCAGCGGGAGCCGGTAGTCGATCTCGTGCCGCGAGATCACCATGCCGCGGACGGGCTCCTCCCCCTTGCGCACCGGGTCGCCGTGGAACATCTCCAGGCGGGCGTCCTCCAGGTACCCGAGGAACTTGACGTTGTTCACGTGCCCCTGGGAGTCGATGTCCCCGAAGCGGATGTGGAACTCGTAGACGTGCCGGTACTCGACCGCGGGCTTGTCCGTCATGTCCTCGCCTGGGGTTATTGGGGGAATTGCAGTGATCGGCCCGATGCTACCGGCGGCCCGGTGCGCCTCCGTACTGCGGGACGTGACAAAAACGGCCGCCGCCACGCGCATGCGCGGCGGCGGCCGTTCGAGAACCGCTAGTCCCGCGTCAGCTTGCGGTGCGTGACGCGGTGCGGGCGCGCCGCGTCGGCGCCGAGGCGCTCGATCTTGTTCTTCTCGTAGTCGGCGAAGTTGCCCTCGAACCAGAACCAGCTCGAGCCGCCCTCCCACGCCAGGATGTGCGTGGCGATGCGGTCCAGGAACCACCGGTCGTGCGAGGTGATCACGGCGCAGCCGGGGAACTCCAGGAGCGCGTTCTCCAGGCTCGACAGGGTCTCGGTGTCGAGGTCGTTGGTCGGCTCGTCCAGCAGCAGGACGTTGCCGCCCTGCTTCAGCGTCAGCGCCAGGTTGAGCCGGTTGCGCTCACCGCCGGACAGGACGCCCGACGGCTTCTGCTGGTCCGGGCCCTTGAAGCCGAACGCCGCCACGTACGCGCGGGACGGCATCTCGACCTGGCCGACGTTGATGTGGTCGAGCCCGTCGGAGACGACCTCCCACACGGTCTTCTTCGGGTCGATGCCGCCCCGGCCCTGGTCGACGTACGAGACCTTGACGGTGTCGCCGAGCCGCAGGTCGCCGCCGTCCGGCTTCTCCTCACCGACGATCATCCGGAACAGCGTGGTCTTGCCGACGCCGTTCGGGCCGATGATGCCGACGATGCCGTTCGGCGGGAGGTTGAACGACAGCTCGTCCATCAGGAGCCGGTCGCCGAAGCCCTTGGTCAGCTTGTCGGAGACGATCACCGTGTTGCCCAGCCGCGGCCCCGGCGGGATCTGGATCTCCTCGAAGTCCAGCTTGCGGGTCTTGGCGGCCTCCGCCGCCATCTCCTCGTACCGCTCCAGACGGGCCTTGCTCTTCGTCTGCCGCGCCTTCGGGTTCGAGCGGACCCACTCCAGCTCGTCCTGGAGCCGCTTCTTGCGCTTGGCGTCCTTGTTGCCCTCGACCTTGAGCCGCTCCGCCTTCTTCTCCAGGTAGACGGAGTAGTTGCCCTCGTACGGGTAGCAGCGGCCCCGGTCGAGCTCCAGGATCCAGGTCGCGACGTTGTCGAGGAAGTACCGGTCGTGGGTGACGGCGAGGACGGTGCCCTCGTACTTGGCGAGGAACTGCTCGAGCCACTGCACGCTCTCGGCGTCCAGGTGGTTGGTGGGCTCGTCCAGCAGCAGGAGGTCGGGGGCCTCCAGCAGGAGCTTGCACAGCGCGACGCGGCGGCGCTCACCGCCCGACAGCTTCGTCACCTCGGCGTCCGGCGCCGGGCAGCGCAGCGCGTCCATCGCCTGCTCGAGCTGGCTGTCGAGGTCCCAGGCGTTGCGGTGGTCCAGCTGCTCCTGCAGCTTGCCCATCTCCGCCATGAGCTCGTCGGAGTAGTCCGTCGCCATCTGCTCGGCGATCTGGTTGAACCGGTCGAGCATCGCCTTCGTCTCGGCGACGCCCTCCTGGACGTTCTCCAGGACGGTCTTCTCCTCGTTGAGCGGCGGCTCCTGCTGCAGCATCCCGACCGTGAAGCCCGGCATCAGGCGCGCGTCGCCGTTCGACGGCTGTTCCAGACCGGCCATCATCCGCAGCAGCGTCGACTTACCGGTGCCGTTCGGTCCCAGGACACCGATCTTGGCGCCGGGGAGGAAGTGCAGGGTGACGTCGTCCAGGACGACCTTGTCGCCATGTGCCTTGCGCACACGCTGCATCGTGTAGATGTACTCGGCCATAATCCTCAAGCCTAGAGGGTCCGCGGCACCGCTTGGTCGCACTCGCCGGACATCCCCGCCCCGGCGATCGTCCCGCACGACGGCCGCCATCGTCCCGCTCCCCAGGGACGAACGTACGCGCGTCCCTCGGGCGGGCCGAGGACGCCGCCGGGCGGGGTCAGGCCTCGGAAGCCCGGGGGCCGTCGAGCGCCGGGAGGCACACCCGGTCGCGGCCGGACGACTTCGCCCGGTAGAGCGCGAGGTCGGCCGCCGCGAGAAGCTCGATCAGGTCCTCCCCGTGGGTGTGGAAGAGCGCGACCCCGATCGACACGGTGACCGTCACCGTCCCGTCCTCCGCGGGCACCGCCAGCCGCTTCATGCGGCCCCGCAGCCGTTCGGCCACGCGGCACGCCTCAACGGTGTCGGCCCCCGGCAGCAGCACCACGAACTCCTCGCCGCCGAACCGTCCCACCACGTCGTAGTCGCGCAACTGGTGGCACAGCGTGCTCGCGACCCCCACCAGGACCTGATCGCCCACGAGGTGGCCGTGGGTGTCGTTGACCCGTTTGAAATGGTCGATGTCGATCAGCAGCACCGCCAGGCCCGCGTGCGTCCGCTGCGCCCGCGACAGCTCGGTGTCGGCTTCCCGCTGCCAGGCCGCCGCGTTCAGCAGACCGGTCTTGGCGTCCGTCCGGGCCGCCGCCTGCAACTGCTGGTGCATGAGGCTGCGCTGCAGCAGCATCACCGGGGGCAGCGCCAGCAGCAGCAACCACGGCGTGAGCGCCGCGGTCACCGCCACCAGGATGCCGACGCACAGCTCCACGACGTCCAGCAGGAGGCTCTCGCGCGTCCACAGGACGTCGCGCCAGCGCCCCTGCGGGTTCGCCGCGTGCGCCGCGATCCCGACCAGGGCCGCGTTCACCACGGTGAACAGGGCCGCGCACCCGACGGCCGCCGCCACCTCGGGGCACGCCTCCATCACCCACTGCGCGCCCGCGAGCGGGTCCGGGACGACCTGGTGGAACACGACCGACGCGCAGGCTCCCGCCAGCCCGTGCGCGGACGCCACCAGCACCCGCCGGTACACCAGCGTGCGCCGCACCCGGAACTGCAGCAGCGCCTGCAGCGGAATGGGCATCAGCAGCGCGTACACCGGCGGCAGGAGCAGCGCCACCGGCAGCCACCAGGCCGACAGCAGGTCCCGCGCCACCCCGGCCGGGATCCCCAGCCGGCGCGTCGCCTCGATGCACACCGCACCGCAGGCCACCAGCGCCCCGAAGGTCACCAGGTCGTCGGCGCGCCAGGAGGCGGTGACCAACCCCGCGGCGAGCAGCGCCACATGGACGGCGACGACCGTGGGCACGTACACCACGAGCAGGGACGGACGTCCCGTGATCGTCCTGCGCCGGGGCCTGCGGGCCAGTTCCCCACCACGGTCCTCGGCGGACGACTGCACTGCCGTCATCCTTCCCCCTTACGCGCATCACGTTGTGTAACACGATAGTTGCAAGGTGTGCGGAAGGGGCGTGAAACAGGTACCTTCGGTAGGGCACATGCGGCTGACCTTCGCGGGCATCCGCGAAATGCGCGGCCCGAATCCACCCAAAGGGGAAGGATCATGCGCGGCGTCTCCTGGATCTGAAACCTCGCGCCACCGAGTCGCCCAAGACCGTCGAACGCCCCGCCGGGCGTCGGAACCGGTCTCGCTTCCGACCGCCTCCGCCCTTTCCCGGCGCCCTCGCATGGCCCGGACCCGCGCGAGACGGAGCGGACCGAGGCGGCCCCCGACCCGCCGGACGCACGACGGCGGCACGCCCCCGGGGGTGGAGATCACCACCGCCCCGGGAATGGCCCGTGGCGTCCTTGAGCAGCCCCGGCACGGTCGCCCAGGCGGAAGAACTTTCCGGGCGCACGGAAGTCGCCGACGAGCAGGCACGCCGAGCCGCCGCAGCCCCGGGTCCGGGGCCGCGGCCGGCGCGCCCCCCGGGCCCCGGATCCGGGGCCCCTCCGGTCTCACCCCGTGGAGGGACGCCGTCACCAGGATCCTGGTGGCGCCGTGCTCGCAGACCGGCACGTCACGCATACCACCGCCACGTCCGCTGCAAGACGAAGGCCGCGCCAGCATGGACCGGTCGGCGCGATCCCCCAGCAGGTTGGCGCCGCGAGTTCGGAGCCGTCCCGGCAGAGCCGCGCGCCCGTTCATCCGGTCGATGCCCGGGCGGCGGCGACCTCGTCGGCGCGAGGTCGCGGCAGGCGGACGAGGCGCGACCACCGGTCACGCACCGCCAAACGGCCCAAGGCCGCGACCGGCGGACGCAACGCGGCCAGCGGTGATGCAAGAGCGCGACCGGCGGAGGCAGCGCGGCACCGGTCACGCGCCGCCAAGCGGCCCCAAGGCCGCGGCCGGCGGGCGCAACGCGGCCGGCGGTGGCGCGAGGGCGCGGGCGGCGGAGGCGGCGCGGGCGCCGGGGGTGGCCGTCAGGCGGCTCGGGGTTCGCGGTCCGTGAGGGTCGCTTTTCGCATGGGGGTGAATTCGGCGGTGCCCCGGGAGAGGTCGTGCCCCACGGTGGCCGCCTCGATGTCGACGGCGGTGCGCCACTGGCCGTCGCGTTCGTACTGGCGGACGCGGAGGCGGCCGGTGACGACGACCGGGGTGCCGCGGCCGATCTGTGATGCCCGGACGTTGTCGGCGAGGGCGCGCCGGCAGATCGCGGTCATGAACTGGGTCTCCTGGTCGACCCACTCGCCGGTCTCCCGGTCGTAGCGGCGGGGCGTGCAGCCGATCCGCAGCGAGAGGAAGGGGACGCCGCTCGCGGTGACCGCGTACGCGGGGTCGGCGGCGGCCCAGCCGATGACGGTCGCGTGCGCTTCGTTCATGGTCGCCTCCGGGGTTCGCGTGCTCGTTCCATCACGGTGCCGCGGTGGAGGAACGGGGTGAAGAGAAAACCGAACCTGTGGACAACCGGGAGCGCGCCGTGTTTCTGGGAGGATCGGAAGTCGAGTAAACGTTGATGTTCTTCTGAGGGGTGACCGATGGAGCCGCTGCGGCAGGGTGATCCGTGCGAGGTCGGACCGTACCGGCTGGAAGGACGGCTGGGCGGCGGCGGGATGGGACGGGTGTTCCTGGGGCGGTCCCGTGGCGGGCGCTCGGTCGCGGTGAAGGTCGTGCGACCGGAACTGGCGGACGATGCCGGGTTCCGGCGCCGGTTCGCGCTCGAGGTCGAGGCGGCCCGGCGGGTCGGCGGGTTCTACACCGCCCAGGTGGTCGACGCCGGTCCCGACGCCGACCCGCCGTGGCTGGTCACCGCCTACGTCCCCGGGCCGTCCCTGCACCAGGCGGTCTCGGCGCACGGGCCGCTGCCCCCGGAGTCGGTGGCCGTCCTGGGCGCGGGGCTGGCCGAAGGGCTCGCCGCGGTCCACGCGTGCGGCCTGGTGCACCGTGACCTCAAGCCGTCCAACGTGATCCTCGCGGACGACGGCCCCCGCATCATCGACTTCGGGATCTCCAGGGCGCTGGACGCCACGTCGCACACCCGCTCGCAGGCGGTGGTCGGCACCCCGTCGTTCATGTCGCCCGAGCAGGCCCGCGGCCGCGAGATCGGCCCGGCGAGCGACGTGTTCTCCCTCGCGTGCGTGCTCGCGTTCGCCGCCACCGGCCGCAGCCCGTTCGGGACGGGTCCGGCCGAGGCCGTCGTGTACCGCATCGTCCACGACGAACCCGACCTGGCGGGGCTGCCCGGCCACCTCGTCGGCCTCGTGCGCCGCTGCCTGGCCAAGGACCCCGGTGCCCGGCCCGACCTGGCGGACGTGCTCGACGAACTCGCCGATCCCGCCCGCGCGACGGCCCGCTGGCTCCCGCCGCCGGTCGCGACGATGGTCACCGAACGCCTCCCGGCCGTCACCGTGCCCGCGCACGACGCCGGGGAGCGGCCTTCCCGGACGTCCGCGGCACGGCCGGACGAGCGGACGGGACCCTTCGCCGGCCCCGCCGGGCCCGCGATACCGCCGCCGCGACCCGGCGGCGGACCGTTCACGGCACCGGCGCCGGCCGGCCCTCAGCGGACGACCGCGGCGGCCCAGGGCGGTGCCACCGCGATCGCCGCGACGGCACTGGCGATGCTGTGTCTCCCGGGACTGCTGGGAATGATGCTGATGGGTTTCAACCTGCTCGGTCTCTTCCCCCCGAACCCCGATCGCTTCGAAATGAGCCCGTTCACGATCATCTTCCTGCTCAACCTGGCGATCGCCGTGGCCGAGGCGGCCGGACTGGCCAGGGGCGCGTCGCTGCTCTCGCAGCGGGATGCGGCCGGAGCCCGGCTGATCGCGGTGACGGCCGGCGTCGCGGCACTGCACGGAATGTCCGGGATCGTACAGTTCTTCCTGACGGGCGGGGAGCCGGACAGCGCGGCCGCCTCCGCGATCCTCGGCGTCTTCGTCGCCGCGCCGCTGACGGCCGTCGCGGGGGTCGCCGCCACGACCACGGCGCTGCTCCCGTCCACCCGCCGCTGGTGCCTCCCCCGCCACTAGCGCGGCCGCCGCGGCGGCGGGTGGAGGGCGAGTCGGTCGGCTACCCGCCGAGGGCGACGTCGACGTCGCGGCGGAAGTCGGCGTAGGCGCGCAGGTCGGCCTCGATGGGTTCGATGACCTTCTCGCGCGCGACCCGGGCGATGCCCTCGCGCATGGCATCCTCCATCCTGTCGCCGTGCTTGGCGGACGAGAGGGCCACGAGGTTGCGGCAGGCCGAGGTGGTCAGGCGGCCCATGCCGAGGGTGCACAGGACGAGGACGGCGATGTAGGGGATCAGGCCCGCGTCGCCGAGGGGGCCGGGGGCGGCGGCGTCCATGACTCCGTAGGCGATGAGGACGGCGATCCACACGGTGCCGAGGGCCGCGACCAGCGCGAGGAAGTACTGCCAGGTCTTGACCAGCCACCACCAGCGCGGCACCTGGTTGAAGCTCGGGAGGGCGGCGCGGAGGGACTCGCCGAGGGCCTCGGGGATCTCGGCCGCGTGGGACCGGGCCGCCATCCGGACGGACCGGGCCCAGTGGACGGGCAGTTCGGCGGCGACGCCTTCCGCGACGCCGTGGAGCGCGACGTCCACGTCGCCCTGCTGGGCGCCGACGGGGCCGGTGAAGGCGCCGCGGAGCTCCTCGCGGAGCTCGGTGAGGCGCATCCGGCGGAGCGGGTCGGAGCGGAGCCGGGTGACGAGGGTGGTGACGGGCCAGTCGATGAAGTCGGCGGCGCGGAGCTCGTAGGCGCTCTCCATGGCCTCGGCGACGGCGGGGGCGCCCGCGGCGTCGCCGAACGCCTGGACGAGCTCGGCGCGGCGGCCGTCGTCGATCGTGACCGGCGGTTCGGCGTCGAGGCGGTGCTCGGCGAAGCGTTCGGCGACCCGGTCGATGTCGGTGGACAGCCGCTCGGTGCGGGCGCGGCGGGCGGCGACGGTGTCGACGAGGACCTCGCGGAAGCCCGTCACGCCGTCCTCGGCGACGGCGGACGACGTCACGATGCGGGGATCGGCGAGTCCCTCGGCCTCGAGGAGGCGGCGCAGATCGGCGACGCAGTCGTCGATCTCGCCGGGACCGAGCCGGTCGACCTGGTTGAGGACGATCAGGGTGACGCCGGTGTGCCGGGCGAACGGGACGATGTAGTTGCGGTGCAGGGACGCGTCGGCGTACTTCTGCGGGTCGACGACCCAGACGAGGAGGTCGGCGACGGTGACGAACCGGTCGACCTCGGCGCGGTGCATCGCCTGGATCGAGTCGTGGTCGGGCAGGTCGATCAGGACGAGTCCCTGCAGGGAGCCGTCGGCGCGGTCGGCGGCGCCGGCGCGGGCGAAGCGGTGCTTCTTGTCGACGTCGAGCCAGTCGAGGAGGGGGCCGGCGCCGTCGAGGCCCCAGACGCAGGCGTGCGCCTTGGACGTCATCGGGCGGCGCATGCCGGGGGGCGACAGTTCGAGGCCGCAGATGGCGTTGAACAGGGACGACTTGCCGCTGCCGGTGCCGCCCGCGAGGGTCACGACGGTGTGCTCGCCGGACAGCTTGAGCCGCTGCCCGGCGCGCTCGAGGAGGGCCCCGGCCTCGTCGAGGAGGGGCCGGTCGAGCCGTCCGGCGCCCGCCCGGACGAGCCGGTCGAGGCCGTCGAGGCGGTCGGTGAGGGCGGGGGCGGGCGCGGCGTCGGCCGGGACGGGGGCGGGGCCGGCCGGGGAGTCCACCGGCGGGTTCGCGGGGACGGCCGATGTCGTCATCGGGCAACCTCGAGGTTGTAGGTGGCCTGGTACAGCTGGACGGGAACGGTCTCGTCGGGGATGCCGGTGTTGTCGAGGACCTGCCCGAACCGGATCGCCTCCTCGTCGAACAGCATCCCGATGCGGCTGCGCAGGTCGGCGCGGGCCTTGGCGCCCATCCCGCGGAGGGACTCGGCGCCGAACAGGGCCTTGAGGAGGCGCTGCGGGACGGCGCCGCCCTCGTCGTCGCCGGTGCCGTGGCCGAGGAGCCCGACGGTCAGGACGAGGGAGACCGCCTCGGTGTCGAACGAGACCAGCTTCGCGACCGAGCGTTTCGTCACCCCCTCGGTGCGGATCAGTTCCTGCACGTGGTCCTGCCAGGCGCTGACGGCGCGGGTGACGCGGCGGGCGAGTTCCGGGGAGACGGTGCCGATCTCGGCGGCGGGGCCGGACACGACGGGGCCGCCGGCGGGATGCTCGCGCCACAGGGCGAGGACCTGCTCGGCGCCGCGTTCGGCCGCGGCGACGATCGTCGATTCGAGGCTGCTGCGCAGGGCGGCCTTGAGCGCGCGCACACGGGTGGGGCTGCGGCGGCGCCGGTTCGAGCCGCGTCCCTTGCGCGCGCGCTGGACGTGCAGGGAGCGGAGCAGGTCGCCGGTGCCGGCGAAGTCCTGCCAGCGGGCGAGCGCCTCGCCGCGCAGGAGGGAGCCGTTGCGGGTGGCCTCGTCGAGTTCGGCGAGGGCGGTGCCGTAGCCGGTCTCGACGGCGCGGGCCAGTTCGGCGCGCTGCCCGGCCTGCGCCTCGACGTGCTCGCCGATCTCGGCGACGCGGTCGCGGATGCTGTCCAGGACGGCGGCGAGGGTGTCGCCGACGACGATCTCGCGGCCGGGGGCGTCGGCGGCGACGCCGGTGAGCCACGCGCGGACGTCGGCGACGGCCTCCTCCGGCAGGCGGCTCTCCTCGATGCGGGTCTCGGGGACGGTGAACCGCCGCGCGTCGCCGAGGCCGTGCTCGTCCAGCATCTCGCCGAAGTGCTCGACGACCTCGGCGGCGCCCGAGCCCGCGGCCCCCTGCGGGACGCGCGACAGGACGACGCCGACGGTGGCGCCGTTCTCCTTCGCGCGCTCGATCATCTGCCACACCATCGCGTCGGCGTACCGGGCGGCGGTGGTGACGCACAGCCACAGGTCGGCGGCCGCCATCAGCTTGGTGGCGAACTCGTAGTGGTCCTCGAAGACGGAGTCGAAGTCGGGGCTGTCGAGGAGGGCGAGGCCGGGCGGCAGCGCGTCGCTGGCGATGACGACGAGCTGGTCGCCGGCGATCGCGTCCGGGGCGGGGCCGCGGACGCGTCCCATGCCGGGCAGCAGCGGCCCTTCCAGGAACCAGTCGGCGTGGTCGGGGTGGCACACCAGGATGGGGCTGCTGGTGGTGGGCCGGAGCACGCCGGTGGCGCTGACGCGGGCCCCGACGAGCGTGTTGACCAGCGTCGACTTGCCCGCGCCGGTCGATCCGCCGAGGACGACCAGCAGCGGGGCCCCGGCGGCCTGGATGCGCGGGAGGACGTAGTCCTCGATCTGGGCGCGCAGCTCGTCGCGGAGCTCCTTCGCCTCGGCGGCGCCGGGCAGGTCGAGGACGAACTCGAACGCGCCGAGCCGCTCGCGGAGGGCGGTCAGCGCCTGGATCAGCTCGCCCTGCCGGACGGTTCCGGCGCCGTCGCGGGGGTCGCGCCGCGCGGGCCGCTCGGCGGCCCCGCGGTCCTCGGCGGGCTCGGCGCCCTCGGCGGGCTCGCCGTCCTTGTCGCCTTCGTCGTCGGTGCGCGCGTGCCTGCCCTTGGCCCTGCCCTTCTCCTGCTCGGTCGTCTCGTCCTCGGGGGCGCTCGCGGGGGCGGCGTCCGGCTCGTCCCGGACGGCGGACGACGTCCGCCGCGCGGACGCCTCGGGGTCCCGTCCGCCGGGTCCCGGGCCGGTGCCCGCCTCCTCGTCGTGAACCGCGCTCTGCTCTGCGGGGGGTGTCACGGATCCCGTCCCATGTCGGCTGGAATGTCGGCTCGTTCGTCGGCTCGGAGCATGTCGATCTCGCGCCCCACGGCCACCACGTCGCCCACCACGACGATCGCCGGGGGCCGGACGCCCGCGGCCGCCATCGCGTCCGCGACCGTGCCGAGGGTGGCCGTGACGGTCCGCTGGGCGGGCCGGGTACCGTCCTGGATCACGGCGACCGGCGTGTCGGACGACCGACCATAGCGCACGAGGGTCCCGGCGATGAGCGGCATCCGCTCGACCGCCATGAGCAGGACGAGCGTGCCGTGGGCGCGGCCGAGCGCCGCCCAGTCGACCGTGGAGTCGGGGTGGTCCGGCGGGACGTGCGCGGAGACCACGTGGAACTCCTGCGCGACGCCGCGGTGGGTGACCGGGATGCCCGCGGCCGAGGGCACGGCGACGGCGCTGGTGATGCCGGGGACGACCGTCACCGGGACGCCGTGGCGGGCGCAGTGCAGCGCCTCCTCGCCGCCGCGCCCGAACACGAACGGGTCGCCGCCCTTGAGCCGGACGACGAACCGGCCGCGTTTCGCCTGCTCGACGAGGTGGTCGTTGATGGCCTCCTGGGTGACCGTGCGTCCGTAGGGGATCTTCGCGGCGTCGATGACCTCGACGTCGTCGGGCAGCTCGTCCAGCAGTTCGGCGGGGGCGAGCCGGTCGGTGACGACGACGTCGGCCATGGCGAGGAGCTGCCGGCCGCGGACGGTGATCAGCCCGGGGTCGCCGGGGCCGCCGCCGACGAGCGCCACACCCGCCGGTTTCGTGCGGGACTCCCGCGACTCGAGGGCGCCGTCGCGCAGGCCGTCCACGACGGCGTCGCGGATGCCGGCGGCGCGCCGCGGGTCGCCGCCGAGCAGCACCCCGACCGTCGCGTCCCCGGCGCGGCCGCTCGCGGGCGTCCAGGCGGGGGACGACTCGGCGTCGTCGGCCCGCACGGACCAGATCCGGGCGGCCTCGGCCTCGGCGACGACCTCGCCGTTGACCTTGGCGTCGTCGGTGACGGCCTGGACGAGCCAGGCGTCCGCGCAGTCGCCGGGGGCGTAGGGACGGCGGTGCCAGACGACCCGGCCGTCGTCGATCAGCGCCTCCAGGGACGCGGTCACCTCGGGGGCGATCAGCACGACCTCGGCGCCGGCCGCCAGCAGCGCGGGCACGCGCCGCTGGGCGACCCGTCCGCCGCCGACGACGACGACGCGTCGCCCGGCGAGTCGCAGACCTAGCAGGTACGGGGGCACTCGGGAAATCTCTCGCTCGTACGGTTGACTTGCGGGCGCCGGTGACCGACAAGTTCCTTCGTTCGACAACGTTACTCGGCTTGGGGAGTCCATGGAGAGGGGCTCCGGCGAGTCGATAGCCGAGCGTGACTCAGCCCGTGATCGTGTCGTTACGGCGCCGTGTCCTTGCCGCTGACGCCCGCGGAATCGAACGTGGCGACCTCGTGCAGCACCCGGACCGCGCCCTGGACGAGCGGCAGCGCGAGCAGGGCGCCGGTCCCCTCGCCGAGCCGCAGCTCCAGGTCGACGAGCGGGCGCAGGCCCAGCCGGTCGAGGGCGGCGGCGTGCCCGGGCTCGGCGGAGCGGTGCCCGGCGACGCAGGCGTGCGGGGCGTCCGGGCACAGCTCGGCCGCGGCGAGCGCGGCGGCCCCGGCGATCACGCCGTCGAGGACGACGGGGACGCGCAGCGCGGCGGCGCCGAGGACGAACCCGGCGAGCGCGGCGTGCTCGAGGCCGCCCACCGCGGCCAGCACGTCCAGCGGGTCCCGGTCGCGGGGGGCGTCCAGGAGGCCGTGCCGGACGAGCGCCGTGCGGACGATCTCGACCTTGCGGGCGTGCGTGGCGTCGTCGACGCCCGTCCCCCGGCCGGTGACGCGCTCGGGCGGCAGGCCGGTGAACGCGGCGATCAGCGCGGCGGACGCGGTGGTGTTCGCGATGCCCATGTCGCCGGTGACCAGGCAGCGGGCGCCCGCCGCCACGAGCTCGCGGGCCACCTCGATGCCGGTCTCGACGGCGCGGCGCGCCTGCCCGGCGGTCATCGCCGGGCCCCGCGTCATGTCGGCGGTGCCGTGGGCGATCTTGCGGCGGAGCAGCCCGGGGGCGGCGTCCAGGTCGGCGGCGACGCCGACGTCCACGACGCTGACCTCGGCGCCGACCTGCCCGGCGAACGCGTTGACGACCGCGCCGCCCGCGAGGAAGTTCGCCACCATCTGGGCGGTGACCTCCTGCGGCCAGGGGGTGACGCCCTGCGCGTGGACGCCGTGGTCGGCGGCGAACACCGCGACGGCGGCGGGTTCGGGCAGCGGCGGCGGGCAGTGCCCGGCGAGCCCGGCGAGCCGGACCGACACCTCCTCCAGCACGCCGAGGGACCCGGGCGGCTTGGTGAGGCGGGCCTGGTGCTCGCGGGCGTCGCGGATCGCGGCCTCGTCCGGCGGCGCGATCGCGGCGACCGTCTGCTCGATCATGTCCACGGCGTCCTTCCCGGGCAGCGCGCGCCGCCCGTACTCCTCCTGGTGCACGGCCCACGCGAGGGGCCGACGGCGCGCCCAGCCGGTGAGGTCGAGGACGGGCGCGGGCGGGAACCCGGTCACGTGCCCGACGCACAGGTAGGCGACGATCTCGACGTCGGGGGGCAGGCCGAGTTCGGCGGCCAGTTCGCGTTCGTCGAAGAAGCTGACCCATCCGGCGGCGAGCCCTTCGGCGCGGGCCGCCAGCCAGAGGTTCTCGACGGCGCAGGCCACCGAGTACTCGGCGGTGCGCGGCTGGACGTGGCGGCCGAGCGGGTTGCGGCCGCCGCGCGTGGGGTCGCAGGTGACGACGATGTTCACCGGGGCCTCGCGGATGGCCTCGATCTTGAGCCCGTCGAAGCGGGCGGCGCGCGCGGGCGGCAGCGTGGCCGCGTAGCCGTCGCGCTGGCGTCCGGCCAGGGCGCGGATGCGTTCGCGTTTGGCGGCGTCCCGGATGATGAGGAAGTCCCAGGGCTGGGTCAGCCCGACGGACGGCGCCCGGTGCGCGGCCTCGAGGACGCGGGCGAGGACGTCGTCGTCGATGGGGTCGGGCAGGAAGCCGTCCCGGACGTCGCGTCGTTCGGCGATGGCGCGGTAGACGGCCCGGCGCTCGTCCGGTGCGAAAGCGTGCACGGGGCCGCTCCGTTCGGGGTTGTCAGATGCCGAGCTCACCCATGACCTCCAGAAGCGCGTCGTTGGACGTGCGGTCGCGGACGGCGATGCGGAGCCAGTCGGGGCCGAGCCCGGGGAACGTGTCGCCGCGCCTGACCGCGTAGCCGCGTTGCCGTAGCAGTGCCCGGATGCCGAGTGCGTCCGGGATGCGAACGCAAAGGAACGACGCGCGCGCGCCGGGAACGACGTACAGGCCCCGGCCGGTGAGTTCGGCGGCCAGCCGGTCCCGTTCGGTTCCCAGCTCGACGGCCCATTTCTCGGCCTCCGCGACGGCCTCGGGCGCCGAGCATTCCTCGACGGCGACGAGCGCGGGCGTGGACACGGCCCACAGCGGCTGCGCCTCCGCGAGCCGGGCGACGAGGCCGGGCGCGGCCAGCACGTATCCGGCGCGGAGCCCGGCCAGGCCCCACGTCTTGGTGAGCGACCGGATCACGACGACCCCGGCGGGCAGCCGCGCGGCGAGCGACTCGGGCTCGCCGGGCACGCAGTCCATGAACGCCTCGTCCACCACGACCGTCCGGCCGGGGCGGGCGAGCGCCGCGACCGCCGCGGCCGGATGCAGCACCGACGTCGGGTTCGTCGGGTTCCCGATCACGACGAGGTCGGCGCCGTCCGGCACCGCCGCGGGATCGAGCACGAAGTCCGCGCCGAGCACGGCGCGCTCGACGTCGTGACCGGCCGCCCGCAGCGCGGCCTCCGGCTCGGTGAACTGCGGGTGCACCACGACGGCCCGCTCCGGCTCGAGCACCCGCGCGAGCAGCACGAACGCCTCGGCGGCGCCGGCCGTGAGCAGCACCTCCTCGACCGAGCGGCCGTGCCGCCGGGCCACCGCGCGGCGGGCCGCCCGCTGATCGGGGTAGGCGGCCAGGTCGGCGACCGACGCCCGGATCCGGTCGGCGAGCCAGGCGGGCGGCATGCCGGTCCGCACGTTGACGGCAAAGTCGGCGAGGCCGTCGCCGATCTCGGCGTCCCCGTGGTGCCGCAGGTCGATCTCGCGTCCGGTCATGCCCGCGGTCACCGTCCCTGCTCGTGGTACAGCAGGGCGTTGACGGCCGCCGCGGCGACCGCGGAGCCGCCCTTCTCGGACACGTTGCTGAGCTGCGGCAGGCCGCTGGCGCGCAGCGCCTCCTTGGCCTCGGCGGCGCCGACGAACCCGACCGGGACGCCGATGACCAGCGCCGGGGCGACCCGCCGGTCGATGATCTCGAAGATCGCCTCGGGCGCCGACCCGACGACCCACACCGCGCCGGGCCCCACGTCGGCGTACGCGAGCCGGACGGCGGCGGCCGGACGCGCGATGCCGGCGGCCCGCGACATCCGCGCGGCGGCCGGGTCGGCGGCGTGGCAGACGGTCTCCCGCGCGGTGATCCCGGCGGCGACCATGTTCTCGTCGGTCACGATGGGCGCGCCGGCGTGCAGCGCGGCCCAGCCCCGCCGGAGGGACTCCTCCTCGGTCACCAGGTCGACCGCGTACTCCAGGTCGGCGGTGGCGTGGATGACCCGCTCGGCGACGGCCCGCCACAGCGGCGGCATCGGGGACAGGTCGAC
The DNA here is from genome assembly GCF_042675525.1 of Actinomadura sediminis. NCBI lineage: Bacteria > Bacillati > Actinomycetota > Actinomycetes > Streptosporangiales > Thermomonosporaceae > Actinomadura > Actinomadura sediminis. The sequence goes on along the minus strand of NZ_JBHTJA010000041.1, from coordinate 6,162 downwards.
GCGGGACCGCAGGATCTCATACGACCGGATCTCCACCGGATGCGGCTGGCGTACGCTCACAGGAGCCTCCTGCTGGGTCACGGGCAATCCTCGCTGTCGCCGTCCCCGGGCGCGTGCCGCTCCGGGAGGAGGTACAAGGGTTTCACGGCTTCTGCACCGTCATGCCGGGATAGGGGCATGACGCCCGGGTCGGCACGGTCCGCCGGGAGGGCCGCCGGGAGGGCCGCCGGGAGGGCCGCCGCCAGGGCGGCGGTCGCGCGGGCGGACGCGCGCTTGGGCACCGCGAGACGGACGGGCGGGCCGCACAGCGTGCGGGCGGCGTGCAGGGCGGCGGCCTCGGCGACGCTCGCCGTGCCCGTCCGCGACCGCGCGACGTCGGACGGGTTGGGCACCTCGACCTGCGCCAGCACGGGCACAGGGTAGGCGACGACCGGCAGGCCGCGGGCCCCCGCGGCGGCGCGGACGGCGGGCTCGGCGGCCCGCCCCTCGGCGGTCGCCGCGCACCAGACGGCGTCCGGGCGCACGCCCGCCTCCCGCAGGACGGCGTCCAGCAGCGCGCCGACCTCGCCCGCTCCGGCCGCCGCGGACACGCCGACACCGATCACCGCGACGTGCGTCACAGCGGCGGCGTCCTCTCGACCGGGCGGCCCGGTGCGGGGGCCGGCCGGACCGGTTCGGGGACGGCGCGGCGGGCCCACACGAGGGCGGCGGGCGGGTGCGGCGCCCGCGCCGGCACGAGCGGCGTCACCCCGAACGCGGCGGCTCGGGCCGCGAAGCCCGCCTCGGCGAGGACGTCCGCGATCTCCGGGACGCGGCTCTCGTCCGCCGTCGCGACGAACCGGTCCAGGGTCCGGGCGGCGCAGGCCCGGACGGTCGCGGGTTCCGCGCCGGCCAGGAAGATCGCGTCCGGGTCCGGGAGGTGGCCGAGGACGGACGGGAGCGCGCCCCGCGACACCGCGACGCGCACCCGGCGGGCGCGGACGGCCGCGCGGATCCGCGCGCAGGACGCCGCGTCCGGCCCCACGGCGATCGCGGCCGCGCCGAACCGGGCGCACTCGGCCGCGACCGACCCGTCGCCGGACCCGAGGTCCCACACCAGGTCGCCCGTGCGCGGGCCGAGCCGGGCGAGGACGAACGCCCTGGTCTCGGGCGCGAGCGCCGCGCCGTCGAAGCCGTCCAGGGCCCAGCCGTCCGGGCCGGGCGGATGCGCGGTCCAGCCGGGCCCGTCCGGTGGGCGGCGCTCGTCCAGGACGAGCACGACCTGCGGGGCGTTCCAGGGGCGTGTGGTCGCCTCGGCCGGACGGACGCGCACCACGCGTTCGTCCGGCCCGTCGAGGTCCTCGCAGACGACGAACGTGCGCGGGGTCTGCGGGAACAGCGCGCGCGCCAGTTCCGCTGGACCCGCGCCGGGAGCGGTCAGCACCGCGACCTTCGGATGGGCTCGGCACGCGTTCACCGCACGGCGCAGCTCGTGCGCCGACACGATCAACGCGTCCTCCCAGGGCAAACCGGCGCGCGCGCACGCGCGGACCGCGAGGGATCCGTCCATGCCTATCGCGCCATGCGCCCGAACATGCCGACCATGCGCTCGCCGGCGGCGTCCACCAGCACCACCTGGGCGGCCACGGACCCGGCCCGGCGCTCCAGCTCGCCCGCGGTGCGGCGGCACAGCTCGCGCCCGCACGGGCCGAGCCGTCCGGCGGACTCCCACAGCGCGTAGGCGCGCTCCGGGTCGGCGGCGGCGTCGGCCGCGGCGACCTCGGCCGCCAGCGCGTCCCCGCCCGCCGCGCCGCCCGCCATGGCGGCGGTGATCTCGCCCAGCACCGGCCCGACGATGGCGGCCTGGTCGGCCATCCCGGCGACGAGGACGACCTGCCGGAGCCCGCGCCCGGCGGCCTCCCCCAGCGCGTCCAGGTCGACCGGCGCGAAGCAGCCGTCGGGCAGCTTCGGCAGCATCCTGCGCGCCGCGCCCTCCGCGCCGCCGCCGTACATCACCAGCGTCTCTTCGATCATGCTCGTCCCTCCCCGTCGTGGGCGACGAGCCTCCCGGAGGGACGGTCCGCGGACGGGCGCGGCGCGCCGGGTGGCGGCGGATCGATCAGCACGTCGGGGCGCGCCGCGGCGACGCCGCGCGCCGCGTCCCGGAAGGCGGCCGGGTCGTCGAGCGCGAACGCGCCGGCCCGGGCGGGGCCGTCCAGGGCGGCGAGCACGGCGGCGGCGGGGTCGCCGTCCACCCGCCGGAGCCGGGTCGTGTGCGCGCGCACGGGGGCCTCGGGCGCGTCGGCGACGAGCACGGCGTCGGCCTCGTGCAGCAGCCGCAGGGCCCGGACGGTGACCAGTTCGGGATCGCCCGGGCCGACGTCCACGGGCACGAGCCGCGCGGGGCGGTCGTCCCGCACGTCGGGCGCGATGCGGCTGAACACGAACATGTCCTGGTTGACGCCGCCGTGGCGCTCGGCGCCGCGCGCGCGTCCCTCCCGCCAGAACCGGGCCTTCTCCGCCACCCGGATGGACGCCTTGTTGCCCGTGAGGGCGCGCAGCTCCACCCGGTACAGGCCGCAGTCTCGCAGCGCCCAGTCCGACACCAGGCGGAGCGCCTCGGTCGCGTACCCGTTCCCGCGCGCGCCGGGCCGCATCCCGTACCCGACCTCGCACGTGCCCTGCGACCATTCGACCCGGAACAGCCCGATCGTCCCGAGGAGCCCGCCGTCCGCGCCGGTGATCGCGAGATGGATGCCGAGGCCGTACTGCTGCACCTTGTGGACGCCCTCGCGCAGGAACCACGCGAGCATCTCGGCGTTCAGTTCGGTGGGGAAGTTGGGCGGGAGCCAGTCCTCCCGGGCGCGGATCACCTCGATGATGTCCGCCGCGTCGTCCAGGCCGAACGGGCGCAGGACGGTCCGCTCCCCCTCCAGCCGCACGTTCCCCTCGAAGGCGTTCAACCGCGCTCCCTACCGCAGGCGTAGGCGAATCTCCTCGCGAACCAGGGCGAACCGGCCCAGTGCAGGTGGAGGTAGGACGCGACACAGTCGCCCTGCACGAACCCCGCCGGGCCGGACGTGGACCACTGCCAGGCCGCCGTGTCCCCGTGCGCGGGGTCCGTCACCGTGCGGTGGAACTCGTGACCGCGCACCCGCTCGCCCGCCCGGGCGACGACGGAGTCGGCCACCGCCACGGCGGCACGATAGCCCAGCGTCAGGCGCGGGGCCATGGCCGCTTTCACACCGTCCAAGACGCCGCACATCGGCGCACCGTCCAGCTCCTGCGCAAGGTAGAGGAGCCCCGCGCACTCGGCGTAGACCGGACGGCCCGCACCGGCGAACGCGGCCAGCTCCGCCCGCAGCCGCTCGTTCGCGGCCAGCTCCGCCGCGTACACCTCGGGGAACCCGCCCCCGACGACGACGCCGCGCGTCCCCTCGGGCAGCGACTCGTCCCGCAGCGGGTCGAACCGGACGACCTCCGCGCCCGCGGCCGCCAGCAGCTCCTCGTTCTCCGCGTACCCGAACGTGAACGCCGCGCCCCCGGCCACCGCGACGCGCGGCCGTCCCCGGACCTCGCCGCCGGCCTCCGCGGCGGCGTCCCAGGGCTCCGCCCGCAGCGGCGGGGCCGACCGCGCGAGCGCCCGCAGGGCCTCCAGGTCGCACGACGCCGCGACCAGCCCCCCGAGCCGCCGCACGCTCGCGACCGCGTCGGCGTCCCGCTCCGCCGCCGGGACCAGCCCGAGGTGCCGGGACGGCGTCGCCGCGTCCGGGTGCCGCCGCAGCGCCCCGAGCACCGGCACGCCCAGATCGTCCAGCGCGTCCCGGCACATCGCCTCGTGCGCGTCCGAGCCGAGCCGGTTGAGGATCACGCCCTCGACCCGCGCCGGCCCGAACGACCGGAAGCCGTGGACGAGCGCCGCGACGGACCGCCCGGCCGCCGCCGATGCGTCCACGACGAGCACCACCGGGGCGTCCAGCAGCGCCGCCGCGTGCGCGGTCGACGCGAAGTCGCCGCCGCCGAAGTCGCCGCCGCCCGTCCGCCCGTCGTACAGGCCCATCACGCCCTCGACGATCGCGAGGTCGGCGCCCGCCGCCCCGTGCAGGAACAGCGGGACGACCCGCTCCTCCCCTGCGAGCCACGGGTCCAGGTTCCGCCCCGGCCGGCCGGTGGCCAGCGCGTGGTAGCCGGGATCGATGTAGTCGGGCCCCACCTTGTGGGGCGAGACGGCCGCGCCCCGGCCCGCGAACGCCGCCATCAGCCCCGTCGCGACGGTCGTCTTGCCGCTCCCGGACGCCGGCGCCGCGATCACCAGCCGCGGAACGTTCACCACTCGATGCCCTTCTGCCCCTTCTGCCCGCGATCCATCGGATGCCGCACCTTGCCCATCTCCGTCACCAGATCGGCGAACTCGACCAGCCGCGGGTCGGCGTCCCGCCCGGTGATCACCACGTGCTGGTTGCCGGGCCGCTCGCGGAGCGCCTCCACGACGTCGTCGACGTCCACCCATCCCCACTTCATCGGGTAGGTGAACTCGTCCAGCACGTAAAGGCGGTACGTCTCGGCCCGCAGATCCCGTTTGATCTGCTCCCAGCCCTCGCGCGCGTCCGCCGCGTGGTCCTCCTCGCTGCCCGGCCGCTGGATCCACGACCAGCCCTCGCCCATCTTGTGCCACGCGACCGGGCCGCCCTCGCCCGTCTCCCCGTGCAGCCGCCCGAGCGCGAGCAGCGCGTTCTCCTCACCGATGCGCCACTTCGCGGACTTGACGAACTGGAACACCCCGATGGGCCACCCCTGGTTCCACGCCCGCAGCGCCAGGCCGAACGCCGCCGTCGACTTTCCCTTGCCGGGGCCCGTATGCACCATCACCAGCGGCTGATTGCGCCGCTGCCTCGTCGTCAGCCCGTCCTCCGGCACGTACTCCGGCTTCCCCTGCGGCATCCTCGATCCCCTTCCACATCGTCGAACCGGGCGGACCCGGTCGTTTGAGCCTTGGCAGGCGCGCCCCCGAGGCGTTGCCCCTCCTCCGGACGTCGATCGCCCCTGCTCCGCGCCGGAGAAGACCCTCCCGGCGCTCCAACGGCAGGCCGACCGCGCCCGGCAGAACCGTTCGGTGACGACCGGACCGGATCAGGCGGCCCGTGCGCCGCGGACCAGGCCCGCCAGGGAGTCGGCGGCGAGGTCGTCCAGGCGGACGACCTCGGCGGCGAGGCGCGCGCCCAGCGCGGCGGCCAGGCCCAGCCGGACGGGGCCGGACTCGCAGTCGACCACCACGGAGGCGACGCCCGACAGGCGCGCCGCCGCGGCCGCCGGATCGGGACCGTGGGTGGCGCGGCCGTCGGTGACCACCACCAGGAGCGGGCGGCGGGCCGGGTCGCGGAGCCGCTCCACGCGCAGGACGTCCGCCGCGCGCAGCAGCCCCGCCGACAGCGGGGTCCGCCCGCCGGTGGGGAGCCGTTCGAGGCGGCGCGCCCCGGCCTCGACCGACGAGGTCGGCGGCAGCGCGAGCGCGGCCTCCCGGCCGCGGAACGTGATGAGGCCGACCTTGTCGCGGCGCTGGTAGGCGTCCAGCAGAAGGCTCAGGACGGCGCCCTTCACCGCGCGCATCCGTGCGCGCGCGGCCATCGAGCCGCTGGCGTCGACGACGAACAGGACGAGGTTGCCCTCACGTCCGTCCCGGACGGTCTCGCGCAGATCCCCCGGCCGGACGATCAGGCCCGTGCCGTTCCGTCCGCGCACGCTCTGGTGCGGGGCCGCCGCGCGCAGCGTCGCGGTCAAGTGCAGCCCGCGCGCGCCCGGACGCGCACCCGAGACCCGTCCGTACGGGCTGCGGGCCTTGGAGCGGCGCCCCGGCGCGCCCGCGCCGACGCCGGGAACGGTGAACAGGCGCGGCTTGTAGGCGGCGTCCGCCGGTGCCGGCTCGCTCTCGGCGGGTGCGCCCCCGTCGCGTGCGCCGTCGCCGGACGGCTCCGGTGCCGCGCCGTTCGTCCCGGGGGCCTCCGCGGGCCCGTCCGGACGTGCGCCGCCGGCGGGCCCGCCGTCGTCGGGGCCCTCGCCGCCGGGACCGCCGTCGGGGCCGCCGTCGCCGCGGCCGCCGGCGGGTCCGTGGCCGGGGCCGTCCGGGCGGCCGTCGTGGTCCGGGTCGTCCCACGCCTCGGGGCCGGGCGCACCCTCCGGGGGCTC